>JAATGJ010000058.1 GCA_015654695.1 Chitinophagales bacterium
GATTCTTCTTCTTTGTTTTCCTGTAAATGATCAGTCAGTTCTGCTTCAAGAGCTGCTTCCAAAAATGATTTAAATAACGGAGCCAATGCGCCTTCTTTCCCTAATAATGGTTTGCCTGTTTTGAGCTGTGCAAGAGCTTTGCTTTTTACCGATTCGTAATCGAACTCGAACGGTTTGTCTGTTTTTTTCATTTTACTGTGTTTTTAAAGTTCCCCTTATTTAAGGACTTTGACACAGTTTAATTTACAGCCTCTACCGATTAGCAATGCAAAAACCTCAAACCAATGAAAGGGCTTCAATTTCTTTACGTTTTAATTTAAAGTTTTATATACTTCCTTTCCCAAGGTTGCACCCTTACATTCTCGTGGTGGTAAAGGCGGACATAGAGTTCCTTCATTTTCTATTTTAAGAATAAAAGCTGCAACTTTTCCCCCTTTTTCATCCACAATATCGGTTTGATATCCGTCTTTAAGTTCTGTAGCAACTATTAAAAGAGAGTGTATCTTTTTAGTACTCCCTATTGCTGCCAATTCAGGTGGCACATGATCTCCTTCTTTCTTCTTTCCGTAAGCAATATAATAAAATCTATACCCAGTAACTAACCCGCCAAGTGTATCTCTCATCTCCAACCTTTTGTTGATATGCTCTGTAAAGCTTTTTAGCTTGCCGATATCAAACCAGCAAGACCCTGCATCATATTTTCTTCCTAAAAAACCAGCTCTTTTATGTCTTTTCCATCTTTTTTCTTTATATCTCTCCATTAACTCAATTGCATCTCTTTTAGACATCGAATATTTTTCATCAAGAAAGTCGACTTTGTTAGTTTGTGCTATTTCAGAATTGCCTCTTTCTTGAGCTGATATAAGAAAAAAATTAAGTGAAAAAAAGATTAATAAAACAAACCTTGGTGACATAAAAATATTTTAAGTGAAAGAATAAATTAAACTACGACCCAAATTTCAAATTTACAAAACTTCATAGCAAGGGTCATTTAGCCGTATATGGAGGGTGTTTTCACCCCTGGTTTCCTGTCATTCTCTCCTTAGTGGTATAATCAAGCTTTCCAGAGGTTTGTAAAACCTTACAATTATGAAAAAGTTATTACAAACAAAAATGCGAAGCTCCCGCTTCGCATTTTTTTATTTATTTACCTCACCATACTCCTCCTTCCATTCCCATTTCCATCTTCTATGGCTCCATAGCCACATGTCCGGGTATTGGCGAATCACGCCTTCCAGGTATTTTACAAATTTACCTGTCAGTTCCTGTTCCGTTACTGTAGCGGGATTTTCTTCAGCTACTGTAAATACCGCTTCATAATAGCCACGACGTATCTTATGTATAAAGGCAAAAACCACCACCGCATCATTGGTTACCGCACCTTTACCCGGTCCTTTTACAAAAGGGGCAGGGTGCCCGAAAAAATTAAACCACCAGGCGCTGGCCGGGTGACCTGGGTTCTGATCAGCCGCTAAAGCCAGCGCATACTGATCATTCCGGTAAGGCATAAAATCTTCCCGCATGTGCGTAGCCCGCAGCAGGTGGGTGCCAAACCGGGAACGGAATTTATAAAACAATCTTTCAAAATTTTTATTGGTGATAGGCATATACACCGCCAGGAACGGCATTTGCAAAGCAACCGGGCAACTGACATTGCACCACTCCCAGTTGAAATTGTGGCCCGCATGTATCTGTACTTTCCTGCCTGTTCCGTGAAAGGCATTGATTACTTCCCAGTTGCCGGTAAACCGTTTTAAGATTGTTTTTTCAGAAACGGAGATCATCTTGATGGTCTCGATAAAAGTATCAATCAGGTTGTGATAGAATTTTTTCGCAATGGCCGTTCTCTCGTTTTTTGTTTTTTCCGGGAAAGCAAGCAACAAATTATCCATCACCACCCTGCGCCGGTATTTTAAAATATAAAACACCAAACCATAAATACCATCCGACAGAAAATACAACACCGGGAAAGGTAAAATGGAGATTAGCCATAAAAATCCGTAAATGATATAGTACATCAGCAATTTATTATTGGAAATTAAAGGACGATATTCTGCACCAACTCACTCTTATTAGGATAATCTGTATTAAAATGCAGGCCGCGGCTTTCTTTGCGGAACGCTGCGCCTTTCACAACCAGGTATCCTACTGTGATCAGGTTGCGCAATTCCAGCAACGGAAGCGATAAGGATGTGCTTTCATACAACTGTTCCGTTTCTTCCCATAACAGGTCAAGACGGCGCAGGGCTCTTTGCAAACGAACATCATTACGAACGATACCTACATAATCACTCATCACCTGCTGTATTTCTTTCAGGCTTTGCGTGATCAGGATCATCTCTTTGGGTTCGCTGGTACCTTTCGCATTCCAATCAGGTATGTTCTCGTTGAAAGAACTGCTACCTGTTCTGTTCACAGCATCGGTATAACAACGATGCGCAAACACCATCGCTTCCAGCAATGAATTACTCGCTAAACGATTCGCGCCATGTAAACCCGTACTGGAACATTCACCACAGGCGAATAAATTTTTAATAGAACTTCTCCCCCATTCATCCGTTTTAATGCCACCGCAACTGTAATGTGCGGCTGGCGCTACCGGTATCATATCTTTGGCAATGTCAATACCAACAGATAAACATTTCTCATAGATATTCGGAAAATGTTCGGTAAATTTTTCTTTGGTGAAATGACGGCAATCCAGCCACACATGTTCCGTACCGGTTCGTTTCATTTCACTGTCAATGGCGCGGGCCACAATATCCCTTGGCGCCAGGTCTTTTCTCGCATCATATCTTTCCATAAAGGCTTCACCGTTCTTATTGCGAAGAATACCGCCATCACCCCGAACCGCTTCAGTTATTAAAAACGCCTGGCCTTTCATACCCGGTTCATACAAAGCTGTAGGATGAAACTGGATGAACTCCATATTCTCGATCCTTCCTTTTGCACGGTACACCATCGCCACCCCGTCACCTGTTGCTATAGATGGGTTGGTGGTAGTTCTGTAAACCTGTCCGTTACCACCTGTTGCCAGTAATGTTACTTTAGCCAGTATTTTTTCTACCTGGTTGTTTTTAGAATTCAGCACATACACACCATAACATTCAATATCAGGAGTAGCTTTTGTAATTAAATAACCTAAATGGTGCTGCGTGATGATATCAATAACAAAACAATGTTTGACGATCTCAATATTTGTTTGTTTTGCTACGGCATCCAATAAAGCCCTTTCCATTTCCCAGCCGGTAATATCCTTATGATGAATGATACGAAACTCTGAATGACCGCCTTCTTTACCCAATTTATAATCACCATCTTTCTCTTTATCAAACCTGGCCCCCCATTCTATCAGTTCCCTTACCCTGTCCGGCCCTTCTTTTACTACTATCTCCACCACATTCCTGTTGCACAATCCGTCACCGGCAATTAATGTGTCTTCAATATGCTTTTCAAAACTATCGTTCTCCATATCATTCACTACGGCCACGCCACCCTGTGCATATTTTGTATTGGTCTCATCTGCAGCGGCCTTTGTCATCACCAGTACTTTTTTATCGGGATAATACTGCGCTACTTTCAATGCGTACGTCAACCCGGCGATCCCTGATCCTATAACGAGAAAATCTGTTTTTTGCATTTCTTTATTTTATTAACCCGGCTAAAGCAATTCTATTGAGTTATCAAAACAACTATAATGAATTGCGACGCCGCTTTCTGCCCGGTTATTCAGCAAAACTATTCCTTATCAACTGAAGTAATATATTTTATTACGCCCTCAACAATAAAAAGCTGGGCTAGTCCATACGTAAGCATGATCAATATGCCGGCAATTTCAAATGACTGATAAAATTTATTAATAGCCAGTACTGAATCTGAGATCACAAACAATAAAGCCCCGGTCATCATCCACCATCCGGCTATCTTGTTTTTTATAAAAAACATGTGCATGGCCAGCAAAAACATAAAGCTGATAACAATACCATATACCCTGACGGGCAATTTCATATCATCAAGATAAGGGGAAAGCAACATGATCAATGCAACATAATAGACCACTACTATCAATAGCAACCACGCATTACCACGAACATTTTCTTTTACTCTTATCAGGTGAAGGAAAACAATATAAAAAATATGAGCAATAAGGAAAGCAGATAATCCAAGAAGAAAAAAAAGCTTATCGTTTTGCTGAAACATCAGCAAGACATCTCCTGCCAGGGAAAAGAACAAAGCAGCCAGTACCCATTTTTTTAACCCTGAAACATTTTTATTTGTTTGAGAAAGAAAAGACAAACCAATTACAACAACAATCATTGGTTTGGATACATATTCAACCAATTGGATTTTTAATATTAGACCGGTAAGATGAAAAATAAGAATAACAAAGAAGAAAATAATCCAGGCTTGTTTTTTCATATCGCTTAAAATCAGTCTATTAAAATAGTGCACTCCCTAATTTTTGAATAATTAGGAGGTTTTAGGAGTAAGGTTTCTATTGCCTGTCAGACCGTTGGCTCTACCCAAGCCTCATTTTCTTTTATAAGACTGATCAGTTCTTCAACAGCCACCTCGCTGTTTACATTCCGTTTCACCACTTCCTTGCCCCTGTATAAGGTGATCTTCCCGGGTCCGCTCCCAACATAGCCAAAATCCGCATCGGCCATTTCTCCAGGGCCATTTACAATACATCCCATGATAGCGATCTTCACTCCTTTCAAATGATTGGTAACTGATCTAATCTTAGCCGTCGTTTCCTGCAGATCAAATAAAGTACGGCCACAGCTTGGGCAGGATATGTATTCTGTTTTGGAAATTCTTGTTCGTGTTGCCTGTAAAATGCTAAAAGCGGTATTATTGATAAACTGTTCCGGCGTCTGGTTCTGCAAATAATTCCTGCCTGATGCATTGACGGATGATGACTGATCATTGATAGCATTATAAGCTGCGGACGTCATACCTAAACAAATGCCATCACCAAAACCATCTAAAAATAAAGCCCCTGTTTCCGTAGCAAAATGGATCAGGTGTTCGTCTGCTGTATTCTTATTACTGTCAGTAATCAATACAACCGGGTTTTTTATATCTCTATTCATTAGTTCAATGAACATCCTGCGAACAGATTGCATAGCATTCTCATTTTTGCTGCTTAGGCATAAGACGACAGATGATGCCGGAAATTCCTCATTGTTCAGATGGATACAAATATCCGTTAACAAAGAACCATAATCATTCGCATCAAGCATGACAAAGTTTATTTTGCCTGAATCATTATGATTATGCCAATGACTCAAAAACTCCTTTGCTTCAAATATCGGATAGTATTTATTTTTATCAGTCACCTTTTCCCACAACGCGGGATAAACAATAACTTTCAAAGTACCCGGCAACGCAAAATTCAGTAACTGGTGCCCGGTAAAAATATAATCCGCCGCCGCATCGCTGATATTCCACTTATCGGTTGCTTCATCATAAGTATAGCCCACACTTTGCAGATCAGCAGGATTTATTTTTTCCATTTTGCTCAGGTCAGCGATAACAACAGGTATATGTTTGCCGCCGATATTGTCAACGGCAAATGTTTCACGTCGCTGGTAATGAAATGGATCGTACGGTATCTTAGCGGATACCGGAACTCCGTTCCGGTCCTCTTGTATCGGAACAGAGTTCCGATTTCCATTTGCCGGAACAGACCCGATAGCTATTGGGTTCCGGCTTCCGTATCGCTTCACTATATCCTTACAAACAGGTATTTCCAATTCCGGGTCTTCCGTTAATGATACACGGATAGTATCACCAAGCCCGTCTTCCATCAATGTACCGATACCTATCGCACTTTTTATTCTGCCATCTTCCCCGTCACCCGCTTCAGTTACTCCAAGATGCAAAGGATAACATTCACCAAACTCATCAAACATCGTTTTCACCAGTAAGCGGTAAGCCTGCACCATCACCTGCGGATTGCTGGACTTCATACTTAGTACAATGTTATGATAGGTTTCACCTCTTGCTATTCGCAAAAACTCCATCGCGCTTTCTACCATTCCTATCGGCGTATCCCCATAGCGGCTCATAATGCGGTCGCTGAGCGAACCATGATTAGTGCCGATACGCATGGCAGTTCCATACTCTTTACAAATTTTTACCAAGGGAGTAAAGCGTTCACGAATACGGTCTATTTCTTCCGCATAATCCGCATCCGTATATTCGATCAGTTCAAACTTCTTTTTGTCAACATAATTACCCGGATTCACCCGGACTTTTTCTACAATCCGGGCCGCGATCTCAGCGGCATTAGGTGTAAAATGAATATCCGCTACCAGGGGGATAGTATATCCTCTTTTACGTAATTCATTTTTTATATTCAATAAATTCTCCGCTTCATTCTTTTATGGGGCTGTTATGCGAACCAGTTCAGCGCCGGCTTCTATACACCGGATACTTTGTTCCACCGTAGCGATAGTATCCATCGTATCAGTGGTCGTCATCGTTTGCACCCGCACCGGATGAAAATTTCCCAGTAACAGGTCGCCGGTTTTTACTTCCCTTGTTTTAAGACGCTTATATTCAGTGAGAGAATCTGTGTAAAACTGCATTTTCAATGTGCTGATGTGATAATAGGCTTATTTACGAATGAACAAAGTTAGCAAAGAATACAATGAGAGAAATACCCGAGATCAAGACATTATTTACCAGTCTTTAGCAGAGCTGCCCCCATTCTTTGATTTTTCCTTTTGCATTTTTTGCTGCAGTTCTTTTTCCTTCTGCTGGAGCAGTTTGAGTTTTTGTTCGGCCTCTTTGGGGTTCATCTTTGGCTGTTGTTGCTGTTTTTTGTTTTGTTGTTGTTTCTTCTGCTCGCTTTCTTTTTTAGGAAGAGGTGTTTTCTTTTTTAGTTCGAGTAAAGCCTTTTGGAGATTTTCCCTGGCTTCTTTATCATTGGGATCCTGCCGTAATGCGTTTTTATATGCTTCAATACTTTCTTCCAGCCGTTTTTGATGGGAAAGAATCGCTCCTTTATTATAATATGACTTTGCCTTTTCCCCTGTTTCTGTGCTTTTGGCAGCAAGGTCATCGAACGATTTTATCGCCTCGCTATATTTTGATAAGCGATATACAGTGCTGGCACGATTGAACATTGCTGTTTTATTCGCAGGATCTTTAGCTAATGCTTCATCATAAGCAGCAGCAGCCGGTTCATATTGCTGCTGCCGATACAGGTCATTTCCTTTTTTAATGGTTTGTTCAACCTGCTGTGCATTGACAGCAGGATAAGCAAACAAAAATGATATGACCAGGTATTTTTTCATGCTGCTGCAAGCTTTTTTCTTTCAGGAATAAAATTCTCCACTAATAAAAAAATGAGCATCGCTCCCGCAAACCACCAATAATAAGTTTTGAAGTTCATCAATGAAACATCCCCGAATGCTTTACTCTCGATTTGCGATAAACTTTTTTTAACCGCCTCTACCGCTTCATCACTTCCCTGTAAACGTATATAAGCGCCGTTTGTGTTATCCGCGATCAATTTTAACTCTTCTTCATTCAGCTTTGAGATGACAGGGCTGCCTGTTTCGTCTTTTTTAGTTTCTCCCGTAGCAGGATCAATAATAGTAGCTCCTTCCGCGGAGCCAATCCCAACTGTATTGATCATCATCCCCTGGACAGCCAGGTCTTTAGCGGTCTTCACCGCTTCCGCATCATGATCTTCTCCGTCAGATATTACTATCACAGTTTTAAACCTTCTTTCCGCCGTATTAAAAGCATTAGCGCTCATTTTTAACGCATCGCTGATGACGGTACCCTGCTGGGGTACTGCATCAGTGCTGGCAGAGGAAACAAATAGTTGCGCAGCGCTATGATCAGTTGTCAGCGGCATTTGCATATACGCCTTACCTGCAAATAATACCAACCCGATCCGGTCATCAGGCATTGCATTCATCAGCTTACTGATAAACTGTTTCGCCCTTTCTAAACGGTTTGGCTGAAGATCGGTAGCCAGCATACTCTTACTTACATCCAGGGCTATGACTACATCAATCCCCTTCCTGGTAACGCCATCAGCATTTCCGGGTTTGCGCAGGTTCATTACTGCTACTACTCCTGCCCCCATTGCGAGCATAAGAAGCAGGAATTTCAGGTTAAATAATTTTGGAGAAAAATTACTCGTCAGCTCCCTGATTAATTTTTTATCCCCCATACGTTTCACCACCTTTTGCTTCCATCGTAAAAGCCAAATAAAAAGCAGGATAAAAAAAGGAATGGCCGCCAGCAGCCAGATGAACTGTATATGTTGAAATTGAAAATTCAAAGCTTTAATAATGACTTGCTTTATTACTCAACAATTAAACCAAAACCTCACAATTCGCAGCTAATATTAAGCGGAAAACTACTATTACATCCTCCCTTCCAGGAAACCTAACTGTTTTAAAATCCCTTTCAGCATTTTCATCCTGACCGTCCACATATCAAAATCATGATCGGTGGATTCAATATTCAGCACAAAAAAATACGGGTGATTATTTTCCTCTATCCAGCCGGTTATCCAGCCGATGGCATTACCATTTTCTTTAAATCCCCAGCCAGTTTTATACCCCAGCCGGTAATTGGCATCGTTTTCAAATAACATAGCCCTTTTGACCATTTCCTGGTAGCTTTTAAAGAAAGGGAGTTGATCAAAATATAATCTCTTTACCAGGCCAAGCTCTTCATCAGGTGTTATCTTCAATGAATTATCCAACCAGAAACTATCAATTGTCGTTTTGATTTTTCTTGTTCCGTATTTCAATGAGTCCAGCCATAGCTGCATGGTGTCTTTACCTATACGTCGTGCTACTTCCTGGTAATAATTAACTGCCGATACACGGAATGCTTTATACATGGTCAGGTCCTGGTTCCAGTCATCTACCCTTCTTTTTACACTATCCCATTTTATTACCATACTGTCATTGGTGATCTTGCCGGTTTGCAAACCGATGAGCGAATTAACGATCTTAAAAGTAGAGGCAGGCAAATAACTGCTGTCACGGTAACGGGCCAGGTTATATACGGTGAACTTACCCGTACCATTATTCATTAAAGCGAAACAACCTTCTACTTTATTTTCATCAAAGTATTTTTCCAGGGTATTATCTGTTTCTACATTATTCTGGGAACAGGAAGCAAGAAAAATGGTCGCCAGGAGGCCGGTGGTAACTAATCTCATTATCACAAAGAAATTTTGGCAAAGTTAGCTGCTGAAGCGTTGTAATCAAATAACAATCCTTTCAATCCCTTGATAGCGTTTTTATATACTTGTAATCCCCTTTCAGTTTGCTGATCCGGCTTTGCGGAAACTACCTGATCGGACGGAGTCTTGCATAAAAAAAATCCCGGCAAAGCCAGGATCATTCAATCTTTTTGCTAAACAAAGTTCTTACAAATAGAATCCGCCTTTTTGCTTGTAATGCTTATTACCCTGGCAGTCTCTTTTAGTAGCCGCACAAGATGACAACATGAACATAACAACCGCTCCAGCTATAAAGCATAGCATAATTTTTTTCATTACTTAGTTTTTTCGGGTCCAATAATTTAGTTAGGGAGATCCAAAGGAAGGATTCGGTAGAATTAGTTCATCAAAGGAGAAAACGAAAATAATAACCGTAAATTGCTTTTCATAATTTATCACCGTATTTTTTTCCATGGCGATAGGAAAATTACCCGTCATCTCTTTTTATAGTAAAAACACGAATTGTCATACATTTATAGTGTAAACCAAAAATTTCTTGCCATGAAACAGTTTATTCTCTCTTGTATGGTAGCGGCATGTATGCTGTCTGCCTGTAACAACAATAAAAAAACAGTGGAGGCTACCAGCGAAGACGGTAAAGAAAAAGTGACCGTTGAGATGACCCAGATGCAACAAGCCGCCGAAGAAATGAAAAAGCAATCGGAAGAATTGCAAAAATTACCCCCTTTAAGTCTTGATGAATTAAAAGCCCTTTTGCCTGAAGAACTGATGACGGCCAAAAGAACAAATTTTCAAACTACTTCCGCTACCGGGGCCGGGTTGGCTCATGCTGAATATAAGCTTAACGATTCTACAGAGCTGGAAGTAAATATCTATGACTGTGGTGGTCCCGGCGGGGCAGGAATATACAATATGCAATACATGAGTATGCTGAACTATCAATCTGAAAGTGAAACTGAATACACAAAGACCATAGATTTTATGGGTCAGAAAGCCTTTGAGCATTGCAATAAAAATGATAACCGGTGTACCCTGACTTATTTCACCGGCAAAAGATTCCTTGTAGTGGTTGAAGGACGAAACATCCACCCTGATGGATTAAAGCAGGCGGCAAGGGATCTGAAACTTTAATAGGAATGTTCTATAACAATACCCTGAAATCACCAGGGTATTGTTACCAAAAATCACTTTAATACTTCCAGCTCTTTACCCACTTTAGTAAACGCGGTAATGGCTTTATCTAAGTGTGGCTGCTCATGCGCCGCACTTAGCTGTACCCTTATCCTGGCCTGGCCTTTGGGAACAACAGGAAAAAAGAAACCAATAACATATATACCCTCATCAAGCAGCTTTGTCGCAAAGTCTTTGGCCAGCACGGCATCATACAACATGATGGGAACAATGGGATGGTCGCCCGGGCGAATATCAAAACCCGCCTTTGTCATTTTACTGCGGAAGTATTTTGTATTATACTCCAGTTTATCTCTCAGTTCTGTGGTTTCTGTCAGCATATCCAATACGGCTATAGAACCGCCAACAATAGATGGCGCCAGCGTGTTGCTGAATAAATAAGGTCTTGATTTTTGCCGGAGCATGTCAATCACTTCTTTTTTACCGGAAGTAAAACCACCCGATGCTCCGCCCAGCGCTTTACCAAGAGTGCCGGTGATAATATCTATTTTCCCCATTACCCCGCGATATTCATGTGTACCTCTTCCTGTTTTTCCAAGAAAGCCGGAAGAGTGGCATTCATCAATCATAATGACGGCATCGTATTTTTCAGCCAGCTCAACAATTTTATCCAATTGAGCGATCGTTCCGTCCATACTGAACGAACCGTCGGTAACAATGATGCGGCTGCGGCACCCAGCGGCTTCTTTTAGTTTCACTTCCAGGTCGGCCATATTATTATGCTCATAACGGAAACGCTGCGCCTTGCACAAACGAACCCCGTCAATAATAGAAGCATGGTTCAGTGTATCGGAGATAATAGCGTCTTCTTCATTGAATAATGGCTCAAATACCCCGCCATTGGCATCAAATGCCGCAGCATATAAGATCGTATCCTCCGTACCGAGGAATTTTGAGACCTTTTCCTCCAGCTCTTTATGAATATCCTGTGTGCCGCAGATGAACCGGACACTGCTCATTCCATAACCATGCGACTCAATAGCTTTATGCGCCGCTTCTATCACCCGTGGGTGAGATGAAAGACCGAGATAATTATTAGCGCAAAAATTTAATACTGTTTTTCCATTGACAGTTATCTCCGCCCCCTGCGGGCTGGAAATGATCCGTTCCGTTTTATAAAGACCGGAGTTTTTGATGTCTTCCACTTCGCCAGCGATCCGTTTTGCAAATTGTTCGTTCATATTGGTTGATTGAAAAGCAAATATATTGAGTTGACCCCTTACCTTTTCGCTGGTTTTAGCCGGGGGCAAAAACAATCCACCCGCCTTTTTTCGCATTTCATAGGCAAAATGAGACGGTTTGTCAATTATTGACTTTTTCCGGCTTAATTGATATTTATCTTAGCTGTAACATTATTCGGTTTGTCGTCGTCAAATGACAGAAATCAACCAACGTGAGAAACAGGAATACTATACGGGCACTTTTACTAACCGTCATCATAGCCGGGGGGTTCCTGGTATTGTGGGCCGCTACCCCTGCCCCAAAAAGCGCCCCCTGCAAAGAGTCTATGGAAGGTTGCTGCAACAAGAACAGCGGCGACAATAATAAAATGGGATGGGAGACGCTGCCCCACCAGTTTTTTTCCGCTATTTCCCTCAATTAGCAAGTATCCGGGCCGGCATTTTCGGGCCTGGTGTAACTTTTTCATAAAACCAATCGTTTAACCTGAAAATGCGGGCGATCCCCTGTATTTTTGAAAATGTCCCCGGCTGTTTATGACTGAAAGAGAATACAATGAATGTGTAAAAACGTACGCAGATAATGTGTACCGGTTCATCCTGAAAAACCTCAAACATGAGGAAGATGCAAGGGATGTGGTGCAGACCGCCTTTGAAAAAATGTGGCGCAACCGGGAGGGTATAGATCCTGTTAAATGCAAATCCTACCTCTTTACGGTGGCTTATCACCAGATGATTGACCATATCCGTAAAGTGAAAAGGGTGCAATTGAAAGAGGAATTCAATGAAGAGGTAAAAGTACAGGACCGCCCGGCCAATAACTTAAAGAAGGTATTGGAAGAAGCGCTGAGCCGGTTAGGCGAGACGCAGCGGTCACTGGTTTTATTAAAAGATTACGAAGGATATAGTTACGACGAAATAGGAAAGATTACAGGCCTTAGCGAAAGCCAGGTAAAAGTTTACCTGCACAGGGCCAGGGTTCAGTTAAAAGATTATTTGGTAAAAATTGAAAATGTGATATAACCGATGTCAGAAGTATGAAGTCAGATGGTTTCGTTTCTTATCAGACTTCCGGCTTCAGGCACCAGACTTCAGAAAACATGAAACTCAACCGCAACAATTACGAAGAATATTTTATCCTTTACCTGGATAATGAACTGGGGAGTGAAGACCGCCGGGAAGTAGAGAATTTTGCCAACGAAAACCCCGACCTGAAAGCGGAACTGGATATACTGCTGCAGAGCAAATTTTCACCTGATATAGGTATTACTTTTAACAATAAAGAGTCATTAATGGCCGGTGATAGCTCTTCTATCAGCATGAACAATTATGAAGAATGGCTGCTTTCTTATACAGACAATGAATTAACAGCAGAAGAAAGAAAAGATGTAGAAGGGTTTGTCGCTGAATATCCTTCTGTAAAAAAAGAATTCGACCTGTTGCAGCAAACAAAACTGCAACCAGAAGAAATTGTTTTCCCGGATAAAGAATCATTGTACCGTAAAGAAGAAAAAGTTCGTGTCGTTGCTATGCGCTGGTGGCGGATAGCCGCAGCAGCTGTTCTTTTAATAGGTATCAGTACCACGGCAATTGTTTTGATAAATAATAAATCAGGCGGAGGAAAAGTTGATCTTGCTAAAGAAGGAGAACCCGTAATAAAAATACCAACAGGTAAGGATGATGTTAAGCAGCCCGGGAATACAACACCGGAAAATCAGGAAATAATTGCCGGTAATGAATCTCCAAAGACTGAATCACCAATACAACCAAAGACTGGTAATGCAGTTGCTGCAAAAAAAGATAAAAAAGTTGCTAAAGAAAAAAATGTACTGCCTTTTGAAGTAAAAACACAGGAAGCTGTCATTGCTAAAAATGATATAGAAAAGAAACCTGATAATAATCTGCCCCGGCCTGAGAACAATCCTAATATTATTACCGGCGAAGAGCTAACCAATACAATAGCACAAGCTAATCCTTCAAAAAATCCGTCATTAACAAATTCTAAAGCAAATCAGGGTGATAATAATGTAACAACCAAACCTGATGATACGTACAACAAGCAGGAAAAGGCGTTAGGCGACCAACAAGAAAATCCTGACGCCATTTTTGCCAGCAATGATGGTAAGAAAAATAAACTCCGCGGTTTTTTCCGGAAAGTAACCAGGACGTTTGAAAAGAGGACCAACATTAAAGCAACCGATGATGACGATGATCGTTTGCTGATCGCCGGGCTGGCTATTAAACTGAATTAATTTATTTTTAAAATCAAAAAGATGAAAAGGATATTTACCCTGTGCATAGCAATATGCACTATGATGACAGGTTTTGCACAGACCGATACTACGGCTAAACAAGCACCTGATACAATTAAAATCGGCGGCATGGTTATCATCCGCGAAAAAGGCAGCAAGGCCCCTAAAGATGAAGACAACCGGGGGTTTTATATTACCCGCAGAAAGAACTATGATAAACCTTCCAATATCAGTACCAACTGGTGGATCATTGATCTTGGGTTTTCTAACTGGGTTGACAATACTAATCCTGCCAGTGCAGGAGCGCAAGCCTTCGCAGGCGGTGCTTATACAGCCAACCCCGATTGGGCAAAACTTCGCGCAGGCAAATCAAGGAACGTGAACATCTGGTTCTTTATGCAGCGTATGAATATGATAAAACATGCTGTGAACCTGAAATACGGTGTAGGACTTGAATTAAACAACTATCATTTTGATGATACAAGAGTTAAATTTTTAAAGGTGCCAAATCCTTCGAGGATAGAAATTGATCCATCACTTGCAGATGCTAAAAAGAATAAACTGGCGGCGGATTACCTGACTGTACCGGTGATGCTGAACTTCAATTTCACACCCAACCGCCGCAAAGGTTTTGGTTTTAGTGCAGGAGTAAGCGCGGGTTACTTATACAGTGCCCGTCAAAAAACAAAGAACGATGGTCATGTTGATAAAACGAAAAGCGACTTTGATCTTGAACGCTGGAAACTTTCTTATGTAGGTGAACTATTATTAGGCCCCATAAAATTATACGGCAGTTATGCATTTAAAAATATGTGGGAGAAAGGACTTGATCAGACACCGTATAACGTAGGATTCCGTATCAGCAGCTGGTAAAAACTACACAGACATATTATAATTACGGATATATACTTTTTTGTTTTCCACATCCCGCTGAAAATCTTCAGCGGGTTTTTTCTTTGCACCATTTTTGCTAATTGAGTACAATTGTAAAGCTGCCGTTAAAACCAGCCATCCTGAAAATAAAGAGACCCATCTCCCGTTTTTAAATCCGGACGGTAAAGGATACAACTATGAAACAAGTCATCATGCTCACATCTGTTTTGCTCGGAAGCAGCTTCCTTGTTTTTAATACTCATCCTGTTTCTTCCACCACAGCGGCCAGATCAATGAAACGATCCGGCACAACCAACGGCCCTGTTGGAAATATTTCCATTATCATTGATAAATCAGATTATGAGCTTAGCGTATATGATGACAAAGGCTGGTATGCCACCTACCCGGTAGTATTTGGTAATAACAGCCTTGCCGATAAAAAAATGGAAGGCGATAAAAATACACCGGAAGGAAGTTTCCATATCACTAATAAAAAACCACATGAGAAATGGTTTAAGTTCCTGGCCCTTGATTATCCAACTAAAGAAAGCTGGGATAAATTCAGGAAAAGAAAAGAAAAAGGTGAGATACCGGCATCAGCCAGTATCGGCGGCGCTATCGGCATACATGGCACATGGCCACATGAAGACTTTGTAGTGGACAAGTACAAAAACTGGACAATGGGCTGCATCTCTATGAAAAGGGATGATGTACAGGAAATTTATAGCTTCACGCCTGTAGGTACGCAGGTAACTATCAGAAAGTAGGTGGTGCGGCTTCATTCAAAAAATCACTTACTTCTTTTTTCCAGGTAACCGGATCTCTCTTCAAAAAATATTCATGATTGGCGTTTTCATACATTACCAGCTTTTTCCTGGCAGAAGCAATTGACTCATACACCGCATCTGTTTCATATTTCAATACTAATTCATCCTTTTCCCCGTATTGCATGAGTACCGGGCATTTTACATTTCTTGCATAACGTGCAGTATTAAAACCCCACCCGTTAAATCCTCTTTCCACACCTATCCAAAAGCTCGTCAAAAAACTAAAAGGCTGTTCAGGAAAGCCTAATATGCGGGCCCGGCCTTTCAGGTGAGATTGTAATGAAAGAAAAGGCATTTCAATAATAATACCTGCAGGATGTAACTGGTACCCGGAAACAGCTTTCACTATTTCTACAGCGCCCATAGAAGTCCCCCATAGAAAAATATTTTTTTCACCACTGTTGCTGATATAATCATAGCCCAGTTTTACTTCTTCTGATTCGCGGTAACCAATCGTAGTATAGTCACCACTACTGTTACCATGCGAACGGGTATCTACCAGCATCACGCTATAGCCCATTTGCCTGAAGGCGACTGCTTCATCCAATAAAAAGCTTTTGTTGCGTGTAAGACCATGAAACAATATTACCGTTCCTTTAGATACAGAATCAGCTTTACCATACCAGGCTTCAATCAATATATCTTTCTTTGTCTTTAATGCTACTGTTGTATAGACAAAGCCGGGTGTTTGAGTTAATGCCTCGCGGTAAAACTTCGGGCCTGTAAAAAGCCGCCAGGTTTTGGCAAAAATATTACGGGAAGAAGATGATGGCGGCATGCCTGCCGGAGCTTTGTATAAATGCGTGATCTTATATGCGTAGAATGCTGCGCTGATATTGACCAAAATAAACTGGGCCAGCAACACCCAAAATATCCAGATCATAAAAGACCGTAGTCTTCTTTTACCTTTTACTTTTTCCATAAGATATGTAACTAACCGGCCCGGTCAGCGGCTAAAAGTAATTTTTAAGCTCCAAAACATCTAAAGATGAAGTCTTTTTTTGCACTGAATTCAAATAAAAATAATTGGGTATAGTTTTTGTCTTTACCGGTATCAACGCGTTTGTTTCTATATTATCAAAAAACCTTTTTAAAGCAGCTTATCCGGGCTGCTTTACTGTTTTATTTTATGATAGCTTTCCTTTCCTGATCTGTTCCACTACTCCCGGATCAAGTAATGTGCTGGTATCACCAAGGTTCTCCGTTTCCCCTTCCGCTATCTTTCGTAATATACGCCGCATGATCTTCCCGCTTCGTGTTTTAGGCAATCCGGGAACAAATTGAATCTTATCAGGTTTGGCAATGGCGCCAATGACGCGGGTCACTGTTTGCAAAATATCTTTTCTTGTCATTTCTTCATCGCCATGTATCTGGCCAAAGATGACATACGCATAAATGCCCTGCCCTTTTATATCATGAGGATAACCCACCACAGCACTTTCTATTACGCCTGCATGCATATTGATGGCGTTCTCTACCTCTGCTGTACCAATTCTATGACCGCTTACATTTAATACATCATCTACTCTTCCTGTAATTCTGTAAAAACCGTTTTCATCTTTTAATGCTCCATCCCCGGTGAAGTAAAGATTTTCATACGTCGCAAAATAATTTGTCCTGCATCGCTCATGATCTCCATACGTTGTTCGTAAAATGGCGGGCCATGGCGCTTTGATGCAAAGATTTCCTTTTAATAATCCATGTTCATCTTTTTGCGTGACCTCTTTTCCATTTTCATCTACCAGGACAGGCTCTACTCCCGGCATGGGTAATGTAGCCCATGATGGTTTAGAGGGTGTTATTCCCGCCATGTTGGAGATAAGACAACCACCGGTTTCTGTCTGCCACCATGTATCTACGATCGGGCATTTCTTCTTACCAATATTTTCATCATACCAATGCCATGCTTCTTCATTGATCGGTTCGCCCACTGTACCAAGTACTTTTAATGAAGAAAGGTCTTTTCCTTTCAACGGATCTAAACCAAAACCCATTAAACTCCTGATAGCTGTCGGCGCTGTATAAAGAATGTTCACTTTATGTTTATCAACAATATCCCAGAACCTTCCTGCATCAGGATAAGTGGGAATACCTTCAAACATTAATGAAGTAGCGCCGGCGCTTAGTGGCCCATAGAGAATATAACTATGTCCCGTTATCCAGCCAATATCCGCCGTACAGAAATGTATATCCCCGGAGTTGTATTGAAAAGCGTTGACGAATGTATAAGTAGTCCATACCATATACCCGGCACTGCTGTGTACCACGCCTTTTGGCTTACCCGTGCTGCCCGATGTATATAAAATGAACAACGGGTCTTCCGCATCCATTTCCTCAGCGGGAAACGATACAGCCCCGTCTTTCTCCACCTGTGTTTCAGCATATTCCATTTCATCTTCCCACCAAACGTCACGGCCTTTCAGCATAGAAACAGGTGTTCTTGTCCTGGTATAGACAATTACTTTTTTTACTGTTCTGTTACCGATCAACGCATCATCAATTACACTCTTTAGCGGAATGTCTTTCCCGCCACGATAGGCTCCATCGCAGGTCACAATATATTCCGCCTGCGCATCATATAACCTGTCGGCAATACTTTGTGCAGAAAAGCCACCGAATATTACGCTATGAATAGCGCCGATCCTGGCACAACCCAATACAGCATAAGCCAGTTCGGGCACCATACCCATGTAGATGCAAACCCGGTCGCCTTTTTTTACGCCGTTATTTTTTAACACCTGTGCAAACTGGCAAACCCTTTTATGCAGCCGGTTATAGGTAACTACCCTCACTCTATCTTCCGGGTTGTTTGGTTCCCAGATAATAGCTGGCTTATCCCCCATTGTTTCCAGGTGACGGTCAATGCAGTTTTCAGTAATGTTCAGTTTCGCTCCTTTGAACCATTCTACTTTTGGTTCTTTGAAATTCCACTCCAGCACTTTGTCCCATTTTTTTCTCCAGTGAAAATGCGCTGCCACTTCAGCCCAGAAAGTTCCGGGATCATCAATACTTTTTTGATATGCTTGTTTGTACTCTTCAAAACTTTTTATTTGGTAGGGGTATGACATAATCAGCAACTGTTACCTGTTAATATTGAAATGAAAGATAAATTTACACAACTGAATTTAATTTGACCGAAGTTTAAGGAAGCGATACGGTTGATTTTCTTTTTTGCCGTGCTATGTAAATTCATATCTTACCTGCATGAACCAAACGATCACGCCCAAAACGATCCGCTCTGTCATAGCCGCATCCTCAGTCGGCACAATGATCGAGTGGTACGATTTTTACATTTTCGGGATGCTTGCCAAAACCATCTCCACGCAATTCTTTCCTGAAGGTAATGCCACCGCCGCTTTACTGAGTACATTGGCCATTTTTGCAGCAGGTTTTATTGTCCGGCCATTTGGCGCTTTGGTATTTGGAAGATTAGGCGATCTTATCGGGCGGAAATATACTTTTTTGCTTACACTGGTATTAATGGGCGGTTCAACATTTCTGATCGGGCTTGTTCCCGGTTATAAAACCATTGGCATAGCTGCGCCCCTGCTTGTTTTATTATTAAGATTGATACAGGGGCTGGCTCTTGGCGGTGAATATGGTGGCGCTGCTACCTATGTAGCGGAACATTCTCCGGCAAATAAACGTGGATACTACACAAGCTGGATACAAACGACTGCTACGCTCGGATTATTTGTAGCTCTCGGCATCATCATGCTGGTGAAACTGAATATGCCGGATGAACAATTCAATGCGGAATGGGGAGGATGGCGTTATCCTTTCTGGATATCTATTCTTTTAGTTGCCGTATCAGTATATATCCGGTTGAAAATGGCAGAATCTCCTTTGTTTTCCAAATTAAAAGCAGAAGGGAAAACATCAATTAATCCACTAAAAGAAAGTTTCAGGCATAAAGGCAATTTTAAAATGGTATTGCTGGCACTCTTCGGGGCTGTGATGGGACAAGGTGTTATCTGGTACACCGGACAGTTCTATGCACAAAATTTTTTAGAGACAAAATGTAATATTGAATTTGAACAGAGCAGAACGATCATGCTATGGGCTATTGCTTTTGCTACACCATTCTTTTTATTGTTTGGCTGGCTGAGTGATAAGATCGGGAGGAAGTGGATAATGATGCTGGGGATGTTATTGGGGATACTTACTTACAGGCCAATATTTCAAACATTTCTGGAAGACACAGAGGTTGTTTCCGGTTTAAATGAAAAACATCCCCAACCTGGTATAGTAAAAATTCATACAGATAATAAAAATGATTCCATTATAACAACTACAACACCTCATTATAGTATAAGCCGAATACATTTTTATACTCAAAAAACTGATACCATATATGCTGATAGATCAATGCGGGCAGGCCATTCACAAGAAAAAATAATCAATAAAAAATTAGGACAAAGTCTTTACTGGAAATTTGTCGGCCTTGTTTTCTTATTGATTCTATATGTTACAATGGTCTATGGCCCTATTGCTGCCTTTCTTGTAGAGATGTTCCCGACCAGGATCCGTTATACTTCCATGTCGCTGCCTTACCATATCGGCAACGGAGTATTTGGCGGATTAGTGCCATTCATTGGTTTATTATTAACCACAAGCTATCCGGCAGATCCATTGGTAGGATTATGGTATCCCATTGGTGTAGCCGCTTTATGTTTAGTTATCGGCGTTATTTACCTGCGAAACAAAATTGATAAAGACGTAACTGATTAAACAATGATTATGAACAGTATCAAAAAATATTTAGGTATCGTATGGTTGCTGCTGGCGCCCATTGTTATTTTCTTCCTGGTAGCCGGGGCTGTCGCTAATATTGACGCTGCCGGAAAAAAAGACATTAATAACCCAATTATCTGGATCATCATTATTAGCATCTTTACTCCCATCGCTATCGGCCTTATGATCTTTGGCTGGTACGCTTTAAAGGGCGAATATGATCACTTGCCGGAAAGCTCAGAAGAATTATAAATCAGTGCCGGGGAAATATGGCTTGCATAAAAAAAGTATCGCTATATAATTTCTTCAAAACATTTCCTTTAAAAGTCATTTTATACTATTTTTATGCCTCCCGAATGAAGCATCCAAAACGAACATATCATCTTACTAACGTACTGCCAGTTGTTCTCATGTTCGTTACCCTGCTATGGCTTACTGTCAGCACTCCTTTTGTATCTGCTTTCCAGCAACAACAGGACACATACACTCAAACAAGCGATATAGATGAAGACCAGGCGGAAGATGCTCCCTTCAGCAATACCACGGAAGAAAAAACAGAAACAGGTTTCAACTCTTTATCCGAATACCTTCATCATATTGACGAATTATCTCAACTGAAGGAATCGTCACACAAACATAACTGTTCTCATAGTTTTTCTGTTTATGTGGCTTTCCACGGCGAACTGCTTTGTCCTCCTCCCAATTTTACTCTGTCATAATTAATCCCCGTTGAAGCATCAGTTTATCATGGACTATTCCAATGATACTGTCATTTAGTTAACCTGCAGGCGACCGCATATAACAATGCGAATACCGGTTATAATAACCCTGGCTATTTAATAGAAAGCAGGTAAGCCTAATCAGAAAAAAATAGCAAGAGGTTGTGTAACTATTTAAGCAATCAAAACAATTACGATGACGAGAGATAATTTTTGGCAAAGACTTATAATCTATATGAGACCCTGCGATAGCCGTTACGAAGAATTAAAAAAAGGAACGATAGCCAGGAACGTTGTGGATGATATTTCTGCCGGGCTCATACTGGCATGTATGTCTATCCCACTGGCGATGGGCTTCGCCATGGCAAGTGGCTTAAGACCGGAACAAGGGATCGCTGGTGGAGCAGTGGCCGCTTTATTTGGGGCTGTATTCGGAGGCTCCAAATACCTGGTGTATGGGCCTACGGCCGCTTTTATTCCTGTGATAGCCGGGCTGATGGTCACTTATGATCATGGCTTTCTGGTGCTTGCTTCCCTGGCAGCCGGGGTCATGCTTTTGGTATCGGGTTTTTTACGGCTTGGACGTATTTTTGAAAAGGTACCTCATTCCATTGTAGTGGGCTTTACAGTCGGTGTTGCTTTAATTATTGTTTTTTCACAGGTAGCAAATGTACTCGGCTTAAAAGAAAACCCCGGTTACACTATTACCGATCAATTTATCTTTTTGTTCAAAAATACCGGTAGTGCCAAAGTAGCCGCTATACTAATGACCGTTATCACTCTAGTTTTTTGCAAAGCATTTGAAAAGATATCTGACACCATCCCTGGTATAGTACCGGCCCTTGTTTTTGGATATATTGGGTCACAGACTTTCTGGTCAGACAAAGGATTAGTATTGGTCGGCGATCAGTATGGCAGTTTCCTGACTGGCTTTTTCGCTTTTACGCCACCGTTATTACCGGAAACCTGGAATTCCAAAGTAACCTTCGATCTTTTGTATTATGCTTTTACTTTTTTCATCATAGCTTCAATTAAAGGGGTATTATATGGACATGCAGCAGACCGGATAGCTGATAATAAAGGCTCCCTTTTCAGCCCTAACAGGGAACTGCGGGGAGAAGGTATGGCAAATATTTTTTCTTCTTTATTCAATGGCTTTCCGCATACCGGAACGATCGGAAGGACTGCGCTCACCATTCGTGTAAAAGGCCGTTCGCCGCTTACCAGTATTGCCAAATCAGTTTTTATCATTTTAACAGGATGGCTACTGGCCCCTTATCTGGCGAAAATACCTATGGCTTGCCTTGCAGGAATATTCCTGTATGTAGCAAGGGGAATGGTAAAAAGAAAAGAGATAAAAAGAATAGTCAACATGAATAACTATCATGTTGCACTGATGTGCTATACGACTATAGCAGTACCCCTGATCGGGTTCATGCCTGGTGTGGTCTCTGCATTAATCGCCTATAGCGTATGTTTTCGTACGTTCAACAGGAAAAACAAAAAAAGCTTTATTTATACCAATAAACGAAAACAGGAAAATTATTAATTGCTGAAAACGGAGAGCTGTTATGTAAAACACAACCTGTTTATAAAACCGGTAAAGACATTATATTACGATGACCTGTACGCTATCGGGTGGTAGTTCTTTTTATGCGGACCAAAGAAAATACGCAGTAAAATACGGAAAGCAGACAGTTCAATAAATATAAAGCACAATGCCATTAAAATGATCAATGTTACCTGGTCGCTTTGAATATAGGTAAACAAGACATCGATTCCTACAAATGCAGCGGTTAACGGAAAGCCCAGCATACCCATAGCAGCCAGCAAAAATAAAAACCCGGTTGTCTCCTGCTCATATACATATCCATGAAACCGGTTAAGTGAAATATCGTTATCAATAGCTTTTATTTTATGCAGGCAGTAATACCCCAGTAAAAAAGCAAGCACAACACCGCTTATATAAAAAATGATTTCAATCAGGTTGACATGGGATGCATTAAACAACACTGCAGCTATTATAAATGAATGTGCTGTTAACAAATATATCCACGCCTTTAGAGCCGCCTGTCTGAAAGAAAAAGCAAACAGAATGACGGCAAGCGCAATACTCATTAAAACAAGCGGTAGCGCATCACCTGAAGATGGAATAATATTTTGATTGGTATAACCAATAATCAAAAGTGCAATACCGGCAACTGCAAGAATGCCAATGAGAATATTAGATCTTAAAAAACTTAATTGTTTTCCGAGCCATTTAAAAGGGTTCCATAAATAAGTAAACATCATGCTGTCTAAATTCCATTCCTTAATGCCCAGTATATATAAGGAAGCTTTTATTTTAGACACTGATTGTTGCTTCGGTGGAGTGTAATGAAAATACTGATGATGTACCAGGTAGTTCAAGACTGACGGAGAAACCAGCAACTGATATGTTCTTAAAAAAGCATTTCCGGCAAAATGGAGCAGTACCAGCCAGTGAAAGCCTAACGCCACTTCAATAAACATCAGCCCTATTTGTGCGGCGGATGAATAGGCAATTTGTGTTTTAACTGTTGGTTGCACTCTTGCTATTAAAGTAGCTATAATGGCGGTTAATGCGCCGATAACAATGATGGTAATTTTTACCCCCAGCATATCTTCCCAAAAAGGATGGGTACGCAACAATAAAAAAACGCCAATATGCACACTCAGCGAGCCATAGAAAATTGCAGACGAAGCAGTGGGCCCTTCCATGGCTCTTGGCAGCCAGGTAGTAAAAGGGAACTGTGCCGATTTGATAGCAGCGGGCAATATCAGCATACAAACAATAAATACAGCCATGCCGGATTGACCCGTGGCCGTAGCTATTTCTTTTGCTTCACCCAGTTGGGGGAATGTGATATTCTGATGCGTAAGATGATGCATCATCCACATGGCAAGCATAAGTGCCACATCGCTGATACGGTAATACGAAACTGCTTTGAATGCATTTTTAATGGGTAAATAACGGGAACGGTAAAAGGCTATTAATATAAAGGAACAAATGCCCTTTATTTCCCATCCAATAAACAATGTTTCAAAATTTCCGGCTAAGATGATAACGTTATAAGCTGTGGCAAATAGTAATATGGTATTGAAAAATCGTTTGTAGCCTTCATCCCGGTGCATGTAATATTTACTGAACGTAGCTACTAAAAAGAATAACAACGAACCGACAATGCTGAACACAGCTGTTACTTCGTCGTAATACAATTGAATGGCAAAAACAAAGTGATCAGTTTCATACAGGGTAGCCAGTTTATAGCTGACAGGTTCAGTACTTTTTACCATCCACCAAACAAAAAATGACAGGGCAACCAAAATGTTGGACACTTTTGCAAATCGTACAATTTTTCCGATAGCTCTTTCACTTTTATTTTGCCATAGAAGTGTAGCAAAAAAAGCCAGCATCGGTATGGCGATAAATAAAATAAGTAGTTGATCCATTGATAATAGCAATTTTTAAATACTCAGTAACGATATTCATCTGAAGATTACCCTTTGCAATCTCAGGATAAACTTACAAGAGACGATGATCCTTCGACAAGCTCGGAACAACACTACAGCCCGGGTCAAAGTCCCCCAATTTCTAACAGCACTTTGTTCACTTAATTTCACCCCGCCCGGAGGGACGTTTACCTGCATCTGCATTTTTAATCCAATAAATACACCGGTAAATTTTCTTCCGTAGCATGAACAATATGATTCGTTTCCATTTCCTTCGCGCCTTCAATAAATTCTTCCATGTTGTGAATGGTCTTTATTTCACTGGCATCAGTAATGGGTTCATATTTTGCAAATACCCCGTTCCGGAAATAATAAAACTGTTTTTCCTCCGGATGAAGCGCCACAATATGCACCCACTCATTGTTATACCATTCAAAGACTTCAGGTGAAGATTGAATTGCTTTCAGAACAATGCCGGGTTTGTGTTCTACTATTACCATCAATCGCACCGGGTCATGCACTTCAATCATTTGCCAGGGCAGGCCGGGTCGTAAATCACCATCGCTGCTGTTGGCCACACCGAACAAGCCCATCACATTATGCGGTAGTTTAGTACCAGCACCCATCTTAATATTATCCACTCTTGAGAAATAATATTCCAGGTTGATACCACCGCAAACCAAACCAATGGGCCTCATTACCACTGTTAGGATTGCACCATCAGGATCAGTTGTATAATCATAGCTATTTAAGAAAGCTCTTCTGTCGAGGAATAAACCTTTAGTTGTTTGTCTGCGCCCAATAATGGCTAATGTATTGGTACCATGTCCCAGCTCAGGCCTGGGTTCAAACAATGAAACAGAACGATTGTGGATGGCTTTGCGTACCTGTTCTAATTCCTGCCTGGTATTGATTGATGCAAAACGCCGGCTTCGTTCTTTTGCATTCAGGTTTAATGCCATTTCAAAATTTTGTTTGTTGATAAGATGTTTTTGTGCGTTTTCCAGGCTCAATATGTCTTCATCATAATAACCCCATACATCAGCAGCCGTATCATGCATACTACCGATGAATTGTGTGGTATCCGGGATTACAATTCCCTTAGTGGCCAATACCTCTCTTACTTTTTTATGATTTAAAATAAAAGACTGTACTCTTGCATTAGTGGCTCCGGGTCTCCCGCTACAGGCTCCGCAATCATGTGCACCGTGATGCGGATTGTTGGCGCTGCTGCTGCCATGTGCAACAAAATAAACAATGGGTGCAAAATTTTTGATCAACCCGATGCCCCGTAAAAAACCTTCTCCCCTTATGACCATTTCGTCAAGTGTATAACCAATCTGCAATCCATTTTCCGTATCCGCCGGATTTTTATTTTCAATAGTAAGTGCTGATAGCTTATCCATGTGTCCGTATGCGTTGGAAATAGCCGGGCTCATTTTAGGGCGAAACAGCAACTGTATCTTTTTCACGAAAGCCCAAAATCCAAAACTGATACTTAATAAAAAACCGGATAAAATGCCATGTGTAAGCTTGGTATAAATCAGCTCATCTTTTCTGATTGATTTGGCGTCATGCTCCTTGATCAAATATTTAGGTGTAACAGGTGCCGGGCAAAGTTTATCATAAAACTTTCCGCCTTCCTGCTGAAAATAAAATTCCACTCCAAAAAACCCGGGAGCGCCGAATGTTTCAGCATTTCTATCCACCGCTTCAATGTGACGGCGGATTGAATCTTCCCTTTCGTCAATACAGAAGATGGCCTGGAAAGAAGGGCCGCTGTCCGCTTTTAAAGAAGAATTAATAAGACCCCTGGTATTTACAGCCATTCTTCTTTCATCAGACATACTGATGCCTTTCAGCACTGAATCATAATAACTCCATTCAAAAGCATCCTGCCATAATTCTATTACTTCGGCCAATTCTGTTTTAGCAACATCCGCAAATAAATTGACCGGCGGCACATTAACGTGATAAGCCAGCGACTTCCATTTATTTCCCAATGCATGGTTTAATGCATCCAGCTCCATCAGCAATTCAAACTCCAGTAATTCTTTTAGTGTAATTTGTTTTCGGTCGAGCAGGGTCTGTGGATTATCTTCCACTGCACTTACAAAACCGCTCCATCCATGATGAGCAAATTGCTGGTCAAATAAATATTGTTCGAAATATTCCTCTTTACCAACAATCACTTTTAATAGCTTTGTAATAGTATAGTCACCTGATAAAAACTTTTGCCTGACAGTTTTTGTTTTAAAGAAACTAACAAAACTGTTTTGTTCCATTTCTTTAACACTGTCGATAAATGATTTATTGACAACCGGGAAACTTTCAATAGCAATACCCTGGTCTAAAAAACCACACAGTATGCGGAATAGCAAGGGGTGAACTTTATTATCCAGATCTAATTGATACACTTCTTTCCAATTGGCGCGAAGCTGGCCGATGCGGGGAAAGTTAATACTGTCATACTCTTTGCTGATCAGTTTGCCTTTCCATTCAGCTACTGCGTCTTTCCCTTTTTTTCCAGTAATCACCATTTGCAGCACATCCTCCCTGATCCGGCCTGTCTTATACATTTCCCGGTATTCCGGCAATTGTAAATGCACCTGGAAACCAAAAATTTTCGACGCTTTAAAAATGGCATCGTAAAACTTCATATGCTGAAAGGCATGTAAAGAATTATGATGAATAAAATCTTTTAACGCCTGTTGTGATGGCAGAAAGTGTTTTAACTCATGCAATATATGTTGTTCATCAAAATGCCCGTCGGGGTTTCCTGTAACTGATTTCTTATGATGTGTTGTTCCGGCCACTGATGTTGATGCAGTATCCATTTAATTATTTTGAGTTGTCAATAACTGATCTTGCCTGGCTACCTGCTCTTTTTCAGAATGCACGTGAACCGAATCTTCCATTTTATATGCCTTCTTAAAATTTCGCAGCCCCACAGTTATGTTTTTATCTTTTGAGCCAAAATTTAAAAAGTCACGTATCAGCTCAAGCACATCGTAATCTATATATACAGTATTACCTGCATCAATAATTACATTACTGTTTGCAGGTAAGTGAGCAAGAGTTTGCTTGATGGCGGCTTTGTTTAAAAATGATACTTCCTGCGCCAGGTCAATATATATCGTTTCCCCTTCGGTATGCTTTTCCTTTTTAAAGAAGTAAGCGAGTTTCATATTACCTCTCAGGATAAAGATTATACTTACCCCCAAACCAATACCTACCCCTTTTAATAAATCGGTTAATACCACGGCTATCACTGTCACGATAAAAGGGATGAACTGGTGTTTGCCGGTATGCCACATGTGTTTAAACACTTTAGGGCTGGCTAATCTCAACCCGATCATTATCAGGATAGCAGCAAGGCAAGCCATCGGTATCTTATTCAGCAGGCCGGGAATAGCTACTACAGCCAGCAACAGGAAAACACCATGTGCAATAGCGGACAATTTTGTTTTGGCGCCAGCATTGATATTAGCTGTTGTTCTTACTATTACTGAAGTCATGGGCAGGCCGCCAATCAATCCGGACAATATATTTCCGATACCCTGCGCCCTCAATTCGGTATTGGCGCTGGAATACCGTTTCAACGGATCCATTTTATCCCCTGCCTCCAGGCATAAAAGGGTTTCAATACTTGCCACGATAGCAATGGTAACACCGACTATCCATACTTTTGAATTGGTAAAAGCAGCAAAATCAGGAGTGGTAAACTGCCCGAAAAATTCATTAAAAGAAGAAGCGGTTGGCAATGTCACCAAATGCTCCTGCGAAATAGCCAGGCTTGAACCGGTTGACTTAAATAATTCATTGAGCAGGATGCCCACCACGACAGCCACCAAAGCCCCCGGCACCGCTTTTATCTTTTTTAATGCGGGAATTTTATTAAAGGCAATAATGATAGCCAATGAAACAACGGTGACTATGATAGCCCCTAAATGGGCATAATTAAATGAATGGATGATCTCAGTAAAAAACCCTTTGTCTTCACTCAGCAGCTCATAGGAAAAGAAATCCCCTTCGTGTTCCTTATCATAACCTATGGCGTGTGGTATTTCTTTTTTAATAATAATAATACCGATAGCCACTAACATTCCTTCAATAACACTGGTGGGGAAATAGCTGGAAATACCTCCCGCTTTTACAAGACCAAGAGTCAACTGGATCAGGCCTGCGATGACAACAGCCACCAAAAAAGGTTCATAGCCTAAATCTGTAACAGCGACAAGTATAATAGCGATAAGGCCGGCTGCAGGTCCTGAAACACTTACGTTTGAACTGCTTAAGAATCCTACTACTATACCGCCAATAACTCCGCAGATAATTCCTGCAAAAGGTGGAGCTCCGCTGGCGACGGCAATCCCCAGGCAAAGAGGTAATGCCACTAAAAAAACCACCATGCCGGATAGCAGGTCTGTCTTTAAGAACTTAGTATTTAATTTCATCTTATATCCCTGTTTTAAAATTTTGGTTCGTTTATATCCATGATTACCCCGCAAATGCAGGGTAATCATGGACTTGTTTTTACTTTAAAACTTCTTTTTACATCTTATTCCTGCATCAGCAGTTATTGATTTTAAGCAATGACTAATTTCTTATCTTCTCTTTCTCTTTTGGTCAGGTTTTTAAAGAAATCTACTTTGCCATTATCTACATTATATAGACCGCCCACAATACCTATCTGGCCATTTGCAAACATTTCTGTTATAATTTCACTGCGGTTTAATATTTGCTCCAGGCTGTTCTCCACGTTGGCATAAGCCACTTTATCTTTAAACTGGTAGTTTTTATCATCGGAGAGCAAAGCCTTACTGATTGAAGGTTGTATGCGCTTCAGCAAGTTGGTGATATGTCCGTCTTCTACTCCCTGTTTTGCGCTTTTAATGGCGCCGCATTCTGTATGTCCCAATACCATCAATACTTTGGATCCGATATATTTAACGGCATACTCAATACTGGCCAGTATGTCATCGTTGACAATATTACCAGCTACTCTTATGCTGAAAAGATCACCAAGCCCCTGGTCAAATACCAGCTCTGAAGAAGTTCGTGAATCCATGCAGCTCAATACTACTGCAAACGGGTATTGCCCTTCCCTTGTCTCATTGATCATTTCCAGGTGATCATGATCTGATTTAAGGTTACTGACAAATCGCTTATTGCCTTCCACCAGCAGTTCATATCCCCGGTAAGGTGTAAGGCTTTGTAAATATTCTTTCGAATGCTTTCTCATCATGTAAATATTTTAAATTGCTGCCAGGTAAATCGGCAACATTATTATTGAATTGGGTGTAAATGTGTAACCAGGCCTGTTAGAGGCCTTTAGTAAATAGATAATTTAAAACCTATGCAAGGTTTGGCGGGGGAACAAGCAGTTCGCCATGAAAAGCAACATAAGTGCCTGCGTTTTCTAATTTGTGATACTGAGAGGTTAAAGAAAAGAAATGATCAGTTATGTGATGATCATGCAGGTATTCTTCGGAAAAGGAACTGCTGCCAGTGGGGGCTTTTTCTTCAGTAGTGTTGCCAAAGGGATTGGCAGCTTCTTCTTCATTACCATTGAGAGGCGTTCCGGCATTTGCCATTTTATCCTGCCTCGCCTGCTCCTGCTTGCTGGCAAACACAAAAGGGGTACTTACAGTAAGCCATAGCAATGCTAATATCATGAAGATGGCGGAAGCCAGTTGGAAAGGATTATATTTTTTTCTGTTTCTCTTCATGAATGAATGTGATGCAAAATAACACTTTACCTTTTTTAAACCAAACCATTCGTGAATATAGTTGGATACTAATTACCCCTTTGTGACAATTACTGGTTTTCAGGGAAAAGAACAGAGATGCAGCAAACTTGTTTAAGTTTTTGACATTTTTTTTGTTATTTCTTTTGGCGTATTATAATAAAGAAAACTAAACGGCTGGTTTGGCCTTTTCATTTTATTAAAAGCTACTTTTGAATATCAATCGGTTTATATATGAAACCCTACGAGGTACTACTAAATGATAATAAACACTGGGCAGCCAAAAAACTGGCCGAAGATCCCGGTTTTTTTGAGCGCCTGCTGCATGTACAAAGCCCTGAGTTTTTATGGATTGGCTGCAGCGACAGCCGCGTACCTCCCAACGAGATAACACAAACAGAACCGGGAGAAATATTCATCCATCGTAACGTAGCCAACCTGGTGGTGAACACGGATGTGAATATTATGAGTGTATTGGATTATGCAGTGAACTACCTGAAAATAAAACATGTGGTAGTCTGCGGACATTATGGTTGCGGCGGTGTTAAAGCAGCCATGTCGAACGGAGATTTTAACCAGGTACTTAATATGTGGCTGCGTAATATTAAAGATATTTACCGCTTTCACCGTAAAGAGCTGGACGCTATACAGGACGAAGACAAGCGGGTGAACCGGCTGGTGGAATTAAATGTAAAGGAACAGGTATTTAACCTGGCGAAAACGGCCATCATTCAAAAAGCATGGAGTACTGAACAGCGGCCTGACCTGCACGGCTGGGTGTATGATCTGCATGATGGATTAATAGACCCCATTGTGGAAATGAAAGCCGGAACTGATATTGACCCTCTGTATGAGTATGATGACCTGTAAATAATAGTAGGCTGCTAAAGGCAGCTTTTTTCTTTCCGATTTATAAAATTCCTTGTATGAGATTGCTTCCCTGCCTGCTTGTGTTGTTAGTAGTTATTTCATGTAATAATTCTTCCCGGGGTAAAAGCGGGAACTGGACATTACTTCCATTTGTAAAAGCCGATGAAGCTAATCCTGTATTAGTCCCCGATTCTTCCACCTTGTTCGATTGCCCCATCATCGGTAAAGTAAAATGGGAAGAAAAAGATGTGTTCAATCCCGCCGCAGTAGTTCGTCATGACACCCTTTTTCTTTTATACCGCGCAGAAGATAAAATCGGGAAGTATGCAGGCACTTCCAGGATCGGGCTGGCATGGAGTATAGATGGTCTGCATTTTATAAAACATCCGGTTCCTGTACTTTATCCTGGTAATGATTCATTGAAAAAATATGAGTGGGAAGGCGGATGTGAAGATCCCCGTATTGTGGAAGACGAAAACGGTACTTATTATTTAACCTATACAGCCTATGATGGTGACAAGGCAAGATTACTGGTAGCCACTTCTGCGGATCTGTATCACTGGGAAAAACATGGTCATGCGTTTGCAAAAACATTCAATGGGAAATATGTAAATCAATGGAGTAAATCCGGTTCCATTGTTTGCAGATATGAAAACGGAAAAACAATTGCTGTTAAAATAAATGGCAAGTACTGGATGTACTGGGGCGATACCAATATCTTCCTGGCTAGTTCCGATGACCTTGTCAACTGGGTGCCGGTTGAAACCCCTGGTGGAAAATTGCAGGTAGCATTTGGACCAAGAAAAGGAAAATTTGACAGTGACCTGGTAGAACCCGGGCCGGCGGCTATGTTTACCGGCAAAGGAATCCTGCTTATGTATAACAGCCGCAATGTACCGGCAAAAGGTGATACTACTTTACTGGAAGGAACTTATGCGGCTTCGCAAATATTGTTTGACAAAAATAATCCTGCTAAAGTGATAGAAAGAATGGATACTTATTTCATGAAACCTGAAAAGGATTATGAAATAAACGGGCAGGTAGGCCGTGTTTGTTTTGCAGAGGGACTGGTGAACTATAAAGGAAAATGGTTTTTGTATTATGGAACCGCTGATTCTAAGATCGCAGTAGCAGTAAACTAATAATATTAACTTCGCACTATGTGCATTGAGGTAAAAAATCTTCTCAAACAATACGGTGAACAAAAAGCCGTCAATAATATTTCCTTCAAAGTAGAAAAAGGCGAGATCGTTGGTTTTCTCGGGCCCAATGGTGCAGGTAAATCAACTACGATGAAGATCATCACAGGATACCTGCAGCAAACAGGCGGTGAAGCTTTTGTGTGTGGTATTAATGTAGCTGAAGAACCATTGGAAACAAAAAAGAAAATCGGTTATTTGCCCGAGCTGAATGCTTTGTATTATGATATGTACGTGAAAGAGTACCTGGCCTTTATCGCAGAAGTACATAAGGTGACAGACCCAAAGTTGAAAATTGAAACTGTAATAGAACTAACCGGCTTGAAGGTAGAAAGCAAAAAAAAGATAGGGCAGCTTTCAAAAGGATATAAACAAAGAGTGGGTTTAGCGGCCGCACTGATCCATGATCCCGAAGTGCTGATACTGGATGAACCTACTTCCGGTCTTGATCCCAACCAGATCATAGAGATCAGGGATGTAATCAAAAAACAGGGACAAAATAAAACCGTTCTCTTCTCTTCTCATATTTTGCAGGAAGTAGAAGCTATCTGCGACAGGGTGATCATTATTAATAAAGGTCAGTTGGTGGCAGATGATAAACTGGCTAATCTCAGAAAAAATTCAAATGCCCGGACAAAAGTGATACTTGAACTAAAAGAAACGGTTGATGAAGAAATCATGTTACCTGTTTTTGGCGCAGAGGTGACCCGCATACATCCAACTACCTGGAAGTTTGATACGTCTGATCCCGAAAGATTAAAAAAACAAATACTTGAACTTACATTAAAAAACAATCTCAATATTGTTTCTCTGCAGAGTGAGACAACCAACCTGGAAGATGTTTTCAGAAACCTGACTGCATAAAAACACCTAAGCGGTAATAAGAGGTATGATGAAAAATTCGAAATGCTTTTAGAACATTTAAACTGATTGGCACTAAGAGTAATATTTACTTCTACTGAAAATTAAAAGAAGGTGTAAAAGATCAATAAACCGCTTTTTGCTGCAAGTCCTGAAAACTGTTTCTTTGCAAAACGAAAGCTGCCGCCATCTGATCTGACCAAATCAATTAATTCAATACAACAAAAATCAACCAACTTATCATGAGTTACATTTCCGAAATTTTCGCAAGACAGATATTAGACAGCCGTGGCAACCCCACCGTAGAAGTAGATGTGGTAACAGATGAAGGAGCCCTGGGCCGTGCGGCAGTACCAAGCGGCGCCAGCACAGGTATTCACGAAGCGGTAGAGCTGCGTGACGGTGATAAGAAAAAATACCTGGGCAAAGGAGTGCTGAAAGCTGTTAAGAATGTAAACGAAATCCTGGCTCCCGCATTGCTGGGCTATGATGTAGCGGATCAAACAGGTATTGACCAGATGATGATCAACCTGGATGGCACGCCGAACAAAGGAAAATTAGGCGCCAATGCGTTACTGGCAATAAGCATGGCTGTGGCCAAAGCTGCCGCGGAAGAATCTTCATTACCATTATTCCGGTATATCGGCGGCACCAACGCCAAAACATTGCCCATACCCATGATGAATATCCTGAATGGCGGCGCCCACGCAGATAATAAAATAGATTTCCAGGAATTTATGGTAATGCCTGTTGGTGCATCATCATTTAGTGAAGGATTGAGATGGGGTGTTGAAATTTTCCATGCTTTGAAAAGTGTATTGAAGAAAAAAGGATTTAGCACCAATGTAGGTGATGAAGGTGGTTTCGCCCCCAATATCCAAAGCAATGAAGAAGCGATTGAAACGGTATTGACAGCCATTGATGCAGCCGGTTATAAAGCAGGTTCACAAATTGTGATTGCTATGGATGCCGCCAACAGTGAGCTATGGGATGCCAAAAAGAAAAAATATGTTTTTCATAAAAGCAGCGGTAAAGAAATGACCAGTGACCAGTTAGTAAAATACTGGGCGGGCTGGGTGAAACAATATCCTATCGCTTCTATCGAAGATGGTATGGCCGAAGATGACTGGGATGGCTGGAAAAACTTGTCGGATACGGTTGGCAGTAAATGTCAACTTGTAGGTGATGACCTTTTTGTCACCAATGTTACCCGCTTGCAACAGGGAATTGACAAAGGAATTGCCAACGGGTTACTGGTAAAAGTAAACCAGATAGGTACGCTTACTGAAACCATCAATGCCGTTACACTGGCGCAACACAACGGTTACAATACGATCATGAGCCATCGCAGCGGCGAAACAGAAGATACAACGATCGCAGACCTGGCCGTTGCATTGAATTGCGGACAAATAAAAACAGGATCAGCGTCACGCACAGACCGCATAGCTAAATACAATCAATTGATAAGAATTGAAGAGTTATTGGGAGAATCTGCTGTTTATCCAAAAGGAAAAATTAAATTTGGCAAGTAAATTGCCCGAAGTTGGAGGTCAAAAGCCTGAACAAATGATTTCAGTCTTCTGACTTCTCACCTCAGATATCTAATATGAAATTCCTGACACATATTCCGGCCTGGCTAAAGAGTAAATATTTTATCGCAACCGCTGTATTCGCGGTTATCATTCTTTTTTTGGATAAAAACGACGTCATTACTCAATCAGACAGGAGCAGGCAATTGCAGGATCTTCTTATCAGCAAACAATACTATACCGACCAGATAGCAGCCGAACAGGCCGAACTGGATAAAATGAAAACAAATCCCGGTACCCTGGAAAAATATGCCCGTGAAAAATACCTGATGAAACGGGATAATGAAGACCTGTATATAATCCCGGAAAATTACTCAGAAGGCAAGAATTAGGCAATTTTGCACAATAAGGAGCTGGCTGACTCGTTTATTATCCGACATCTCTATCTGGACATTTATTTTATTGGACATCAACGGTTTACTAATGACAAATTTTACTCCTGAGGATCTTCTATTGTACCTGTACAAAGAAACGTCTTTAGAACAAACAGCTCAAATTGAACAGGCGCTGGTTAAAGACTGGACGCTTCGCGAAAAATTAGCTGTACTTCAAAATTCTATGCAAAGACTGGACAAATTAGCACAGGCTCCCCGTACTGAAGTAGTACTTGACGTACTAAATTATGCACGGGAAAATTCTGCAGAGCAGGTCTAAGGATTCTCTTGTATTCAAATTCATTTTGCATCCCGTTTAAAACGGGATGCTTTTTTTTGGCTAAAAGTTAAAAAGAACCATCATAATAATACCCGGCTCTTTTCCTTTATCAGTTTCGTTTTATTTTATTATGCTATTTGCTTAGTTAAAAGAAGGTGATCCCATAAGGAAATTCTCCTTTCTCTCCTTTTCTCTTTTACCTCTTAGCTTTGTAAACATGACCCGCAAAGAACGTTATCGTTTTGTGATTGATTACTTTCAGCAGCATATACCTGAAGCAGAAACTGAACTGATATATGATGATCCCTACCAATTATTGGTATCAGTCATTCTTTCCGCTCAATGCACGGATAAAAGAGTGAACATGACTACCCCGGCCATATTTGAAAAATACCCGGATGCAGCATCACTCAGCCAAACCAGTTTTGATGAATTATTTCCTTTAATAAAAAGCATCAGCTATCCTAACAACAAGACCAAACACCTGATTGGAATGGCGAAGATGGTCATGGAAAAATTCAATGGGCAGATACCTATGACGGTGGATGAATTAATAGAACTTCCTGGTGTCGGAAGAAAGACAGCCAACGTTATTACCTCAGTGATAGATCAACAGCCGAATATGGCGGTTGATACCCATGTTTTCAGAGTTAGTAAGAGGATTGGCCTTGTTCCGCAGACTGCTTCAACTCCTTTTGCAGTAGAAAAGGAACTCGTAAAGAATATCCCGGAAGAACTGATACATAAAGCTCACCATTGGTTGATATTGCATGGCCGTTATACCTGTGTAGCGAGAAACCCAAAATGTGAGCGATGCGGCATTCAAACCGCTTGTATTTTTTTCCACAAGAACAATTTTTAATTTTTTGCCGGTCGGGTTTGTTCACTTAAATTTAGTGACATGTTGTGCCCTACCAAACCACCTGGCAGCAGGTTTTATTATTTTAAGACACAAAAGATTATTTTGATGAACAGAACATTAGTGGGGGTAATGGTATGCTTATTTATCGTACAAGCCTTTCCTTGCAAAGCGCAATATTATTACCATAATGACAAATATTACGGTAACAACCTGGCATTGGAACTTGGTGGATCATTTGGCATTATGAATGCCCTGACCGATCTGGGCGGTAAAAAAGGTATCGGAAAAGGCACTATCAAGGATCTCAACATGAAGGTGTCTAAACCAAGCTTCAGCCTTTACGCAATGGTTGTATATAAAGAGGCGATCGGGGTAAGACTGGAGGGAACGTTTGGCAGCATTCAGTCCTATGACAGCATTCTAAAAAAAGTAGCCCCTACTACATTTGGCCGTTATGAACGTAACCTGAGTTTCAGAAGCAGCATCACCGATATACAACTGGCCGCTGAAATACATCCTCTTTTTTTCAAAACGTATGATGAAGGAGAAGCCCCTTTTTTCTCCCCTTACCTGGTAGCAGGTATTGGATTTTTTTCATTCAATCCCGAAGCAAAGCTGAATGGCCGCTGGTATGCGCTGCAGCCGCTGCATACCGAAGGGCAGGGATTTGCTGAATATCCCGACCGTAAACCCTATAAGCTTACCCAGGTAAATATTCCTTTAGGCATTGGCCTCAGGTATGAAGTAACATCTTCACTCAGCGCCCGGCTGGAGGTAGTACACCGCATTTTATTAACTGATTACCTGGATGATGTAAGCAAAAACAATATAGATCCCGCACTTTTTTACAACTACTTGTCTCCTACCCAGGCTGCCATTGCAGAGCAATTGGCTGACAGGCGAACGGCTGTGCCGAAAAATGAGCAGCGTGGAGACCCAAAGGACAAAGACTCCTTTTTTACTATCCAGTTAAAAATCGGCATAGCTATAAGAACAGACCGGAGAAACTAGGCAGTTTGTTGCTATTGTGAACTTTGCTTTACCAAGCTTGTTATATAGCCAATGCTTCTTGCCAGACTGAAAATTAACAGTTCACCCATCCTTTTTGACAACTGACCGATTTAGGATACTCTTATTCTTATTAGTAGTATTAGTTTTGTAAACAAATATGCCGGTATAAATGCCTAAACCGCTGTTTCCGGCTTTACGTATATCATTCCATCCCCCTGTGCTGACTGATTAACTAATTTTAAATATTGTGAGTATGAAACCTGGAACTTTACATTTTGACGAATCGCTGTTCAACAGCCGCCTGTCATTGCGGCCGTTGATAGAAGCATTGAAAAAAGCAATAGCCGAGGGCAACCCTGGCTCCCAGAAATTATATGGCGAACTTATTGCCAAAATAGAAGCTTTTCCTGAATTGCTCGCGCCTATTACGGACCTGTCAATTCTGAAACCGCATTCTGAATTGATAGAAATGCTGCTGAGTACCCTTTTCCCGCCTACCAGTTCCCAGAACGAGAACCTATATGCCGTTTCAATGCCTTTCAGGTATGAGACCATTTATAGTTCAAGTCTTTTTCAGATGTTGTTTCTGAAACCAGGCAGCAATGAAGTGAATATACCTAATGATAAAATAGGCAGCAACCTGAATGAAGATAAAATGATGTTTGCCTATAACATGATACTTAAAAAATATTGTGGTTACGTGGCCCCTGAATGGTCACGCACCGTTTACCCATATCCTGATCCTGCATCCGGGTTGATCAAATACCTGGAGCTGCAGGTGGATGCCCGTTTTGTAGATGTAATGCCTGTAGGGGAAATGCCAAAGATGCCCGAAAATGCAGTTTGTCCCCGTACCAACCGTATAATGCCCCTTAATGAATTAGTGGAACAACTTCCACTAAAACAATTTGTATTCGAAGGTATTGCTGTGATCAGGATCAATGATGTAACGGAGAAGGAAACTATATCCCTTATGAAAAACAGCCTGCTTAAGATCAATGCTTTTTCTGAAGCAGGTGTTTACACAGAACTGCAGGAATATATGCGTAGCCTTATCGGTTTGAAAGATATACGTATCGGCATCACACCTTTCTTTAAAGTAAACGGCCATTATGTATATTCTGAATTGCATAGCAGCCATAGCTTACTCTACAAACACCTGGACAGCATTTCAGAAAAAGATGAAATGGGTGATTGCTGTAAAGATCTTTTTGCGGAAACAAACAGTCCTGTTGTTTTTGAAAATCTTGACGAAGCTGCAATCACCGAGATGAAAGAGTTGAAGCATTATTACGATGATGGCGGCCGGAGCCTTATTATCAGCCCGCTGAAACATAATGGTGAACTGATCGGTGTGATGGAAATTATTGCAAATGAACCCGGCGCTTTTAAAGCCTCGTTCATCAATAAAATTGAACCGGCTATCCCGTTGTTTGCCCTGGCATTGGAAAAAAGCTCAGAAAGCCTGAATAACCAGATTGATAAAGTGATCAAAGAAAAATTCACCGCTGTTCAACCAGCCGTGGAATGGAAGTTTACAGAAGCTGCTTTTAAATATATATTGAACAGGCACGAAAATGAAGATGCAAAAATGGAACGCATCATTTTCGAAGGCGTATATCCATTATACGGTGCTATTGATATCCGCAACTCTTCTACAGAGAGAGCGCAGTCCATTCAACTGGATATTATCGAACAATTGCAAATGACAAAAGTCATTATAAAAAAAGCGCAGGGAGAGATTTTCTTCCCGCTGCTGCAGGAGATCGAATTTAAAATTGATAAATACACTTCTTCCGCTTCCGATATCCTGTTGTCAGAAGATGAGATACAGATACATGACTTCCTGCAAAGACAGATCGTGGATGTTTTTGATCACCTGAAAGGCGCTGTCCCTTCACTGAAAAAAGATATTGCCGGGTACTTTGCCGCATTGGATCCGCAGGTAAATATGATCTATCATCACCGGAAAGAATACGAGGAAAGTATTGCCCGGGTAAATAATACAGTAGCCCGCTTTGTTGACAAGGAACAAAAGGAAGCGCAGAAAGTATTTCCGCATTATTTTGAAAGATATGTTACCGATGGCGTGGACTTCAATGTTTATATTGGTCAGTCAATTGCGCCCCGCCGCAAGTTTGATGCATTGTACCTCCGCAATATGAAGATGTGGCAATTATCTGTATTGGCAAGGGCAGCCCGCATTACTAACCGTCTTGCAGGTGAATTAGCGCACCCATTAAATACCACGCAACTGATTCTTGCACATAGCATTCCTATCTCTATCAGTTTTAGAAATGAGGAAAGAAAATTTGACGTGGACGGCGCTTATAATATCCGGTACGAGATCATCAAAAAAAGAATTGATAAGGTCCGTATCAAAGATTCAATGGAAAGACTGACACAGCCTGGCAAAATAGCTATTGTTTATTCACAGCCAAAGGAAGCAGCGGAGTACAAAGAATACATTGAGTTTATGCAAAATCAAAAATTGCTGAAACCTGGTATTGAAAAATTTGATCTGGAAGAATTGCAGGGAGTAGTGGGACTGAAAGCATTACGCGTTGAGGTGAACTTTGAAGAAGCCGCTAAGCCGAACGATAAGATCGAATTATCCTCTGTTACTACACATCAGTTGATCGGACGGTAATTTATCCGTCGTTATTTTATTACAACTAAGAAAGACCGTTAAAAAATAGACGGTCTTTCTTATTTATGTATGCTACCTGTTTTCTCAAAACTGCCATCCAAAGTTTATCAATGGCAATTTATCTTCTTTAGAAACAGTATAGCAAGCTGTGATCACAAGTTTTCGCATGGGCGCAAACCATAATCCTCCGCCATAACCGTTTTTCCATTTATGCACCGGGTCGTTCTCTGACCATATCCGGCCAATATCATGGAACAAGAGCATGCCTATTGAACCCGGAAAAAGATAAGTTCTGAAATCGGCCAGTTTGATCCGTATTTCTGTATTATTATAGGCCATGGACCGGCCTGCAAAGCGATAATTTCGATAGCCCCGTAAATTATCTTTACCGCCAAGGTATTGTGCCTGGAAAAATTCAAAATTGCCAAAGTTATGCCCGGCTCCAAATCTCGTAGCCAGCACAAACCCGGCCTGTTTACTAAAGCTCATATAAATGGACATATCCGAACGAAGTTGTGTCACGCTGCGGCTTGCATCATTAAGTCCGTTAAGCATCTTTAGTGAGGTTTGCCAGTTGATGCCCCTTGAAGGCAGCGCTTTATTATTGCGGTTATCAATATTCACGGCCACCAGGCCTCCCGCAAAGGACTGGTTTTTAAAAAGGGTATTAGGATCAAGTCCGTTACTCCCGGTATTGACAATAAAACGGTTCTGGTTATCATCTGTATCCAGTGAGAAGAACTGGAAAGCGGGGCCAAAAGAAATATTGAGAGTTTTGCCGAAATTTTTTCTTATTAATAATGAAATATCGCCCATCTCGTATCGTGCACGGTAAAAGCGAAATTTACCTGCCTGTGTTTTATCATATACCGATCCATTGCCATATCCAAAAAAATTCGTGGTAGTATTGGGCGCCTTGATATCAGCATTGAAAAGCAGGTCTGTTTTTTTACCCACCAGATCAATGAATTCCGCGTTCCAGCTAAAGTTGTAAGCTTTGGTGGCTAATGCATGATTAGCGGCAAAATGATGCAGGGTTTTAAATGGTTTTTTGCGAAACCCCTGTCGTACAAGTTTCAAAGAAATACCGACAAATAAACCATCATCAGGATTATAATTGACAGATACAAAAGGTATGTTCTGGTCATATACATAATACAACCTTTCATATTTATTGACCGCCGGGTCGCCGGATAATTTATGCCGGATATTATTATTCCCGGTAAACTGGTTTTGTTCTGTATCCAGATCATACGCCAGTGTTTTACCTGCCGGTGAGGAAGCCTCACTTTCAAACACATCATTGCCACTGCCACCGATCATCCTTACTTTTATTTTGTTACCATCGCCATGTGTTATGAATTTATCATCTCCGCCCATCGCATATAACCGGATCTCTTTAGTATCACCGGGGTCAAATTTCCTTTCATACATTTTTCTTGACTGTTCCCCTTCCTTTGTGATCTTAAATACCCGGACCAGCACAGAACCGTCATCATTTCTTGTAATATCCAACAGCTCTTTTTTATCGCTGGCTGTCACATTGACGATCTTTGAAATAAACCCATAATATTCCATCATTTCACCGGCAAAATATTTTCTGCGTTCTTTCAGTTTTTTGATGATCTCCTGGTTCCGCGGCAATGCCCTGATGGCTGGCGGCTGTAATTGCAATGCTCTTTCAATCAGTTCATCTGTCATCAGTGGCAGAAATTCATCTACCGCTTTTTTCCAATCTTCTTTATTCAATTCAGCAAGGAATGCCCTGTCAATATTCTTTGCGTTGAAATTATATGTTTTGATATTGATAGCTTTTGAACGAAATCCCTGTACCTGGGGTGATATCCAAGGTTTGCGGGCAATAAATGGCAATAAGCCTGAGCTTACAAAAAAGGGCTGATCCCTGTCCCTCGGCAATGGGTAATAGGTTTTGCCATTCCCGTTATCTGCCGCCGCCCAGCGCCATTGATCCTCATGGCGGTCCCAGTCCATCATAAACATATCCAGCAGTCTTGCTTGCAAAAGGGCTTTTTGGTCCAGCGCATTATCGTTGTCGTCTTTTAGTTTATCCGCCATCTCATCAGTACTGATTGCTTTTTTCACATCACCGGGTACCCTTTCTTCCAATAAACAAAGTGCATTGGCGAAGTCTGTTCTGAATTTTCCAAGACGCGGATCATCCGGAATATACACCAGCCTTGGATTGGTATGCGGTACTTTGGCCGCTTCTGCGAATGGCGGGACAGATAAAAAAGCATAAGGATAAGATGCGGATACACCATCGGCTACCAGGTCTTTTGCTACCGTACCCTGCAGATCAGGTGGTAATGCGGCATCCGTAACTGATTTTTTTATTAATCGTAAAACATATTGTTTACCACTACTATCTTCTAATCGTAAGGATATGGTCTGGTGGCCTCCTCCTCTTTTCAAAGGACGCAGACCTCCATATTCTTTTCCGATATCAATTACCGCTACTCTTACCGGAGTCTTCCATTCCTGGCGATAATTTTTTCCCAGCAAAAAATTTCTACCCCCTCCTGATCTGAATTCACCAGATGCAATAACAGTTACCGAATCGGGAAACAAACCTGGTGTTTCGGCAATTGCTTTTTGCGAAACAGGCAGATCATTTAATGCAGATGTATAAACCGGTTGCTGCAGGTCACTGCTTGCCAGCGTATAAAATTTCACCGATACTTTACCACCTGTAGTCACCTCTACCATGGCAAAACCATTTTCCTCCTCTGCAAACAAACTGTTCTTTCCTTTTTTTACCTGTGTAGCTTTAGAGCCTGAACCACTAACGATAAAAGGTATGCTATCATGCATTAAAAACTGCAGGTTATGTTCATGCCCTGCTGCATGGATCACATTTGGATGCAGTTTCATTACTTCCTCTACCCGGCTGATCATATTCTTGTACTGCGGATGTTTGGTATCCTGTATATTTCCAAACACGCCTCTTGCAATAGGATAAATGGATCCTATCACCGGTAAGGGTATATACAAGCCGGGTGAAGCTTCTGTTAAGGGGAAAATATGCTGCTTCAGGGTAAAGTACCCTCCATGTTTACCATGGGTGTAAAAAGGATGATGCATGGCCAGCAGGATCAACTTATCGGGGTAAGATCCAATAATATCTTTTAACGCTGTTATTACTTCATCTTCTGTTTTGAAATCGCAATCAGATTCAAGCCCGGTTTTTTCACCCTGCTGCAACCACCATTGACTGTCCATAAAAACGATAACAACTTTTTCGCCCACCTGCACTTCTACCGGGCCAGGGCAACCATTAGCCGGCAACACCTGCACATTAGGCAACCCTAACCTGTTTACATATTCCCATTCATTTCGCACCTGTTCCAGCGCACCAGCCCTCCCTTCCTTCCAGTCATGATTTCCGGGAACAAAAAATGCTTTTGCATTTTTGCCCTGCACGACAGATAGCTGATAGTCCAGCACTGTTTTGGCTGCATTATAATTTTTACTGCCTTCATCGGGCATTCCTTCAGGGTAAATATTATCACCAAGATAAACGAGGACATTTTTAGTGTCATTCCAGTCCACATGCTGTTTGAGCCAATCGCATACCGGGTGTTTGTTATCTTTCATCTCACCGCCATCTCCCACTAAAAATATACGCTGAGCTACAGTACTCTGCTGCGCAGCGCAATAAGAAGCAGGAAAAAAAAGGAGGAAAACAAATTTTTTAAGCAGTTGCATGGTTCAAGTTTAAGTGGTTATACAGTTATACGCAAAACACATAGCCGTGGTTTGTGTTTCAGTCAATCATTAGTATACGTGAACTTTAAAAGTGTGGCTTTATCGTCTTTACTTTCATTTGAAATATACATATCCCCATCCGGCGCAAAGGTAATTCCTTCGGGTTGCGGAAACAGGGATGAAGACAAGCGGAATACATTTTCTACTTTTCCCATTGTATCAGTGATCACCAGCAACTTGCCAATAGAAGAAACGATATATAATTTATGCTGCAACGGGTGTATGGCTGCGGCAGAAGGATAAAACTCCGCTCTGTCATCACCCAATATTTTCCGGATTTCCCCGATGTCTATATTAAAATAAGGTGTATTGGAAAGCTTCCGGGTGGCAAGGTCAAACCTGTAGGCAGACCGTACCCGGTTTTTTTCGTGATGACAACTTTTGCAAAGCATGATAAGGGAATTTATATCCTTATCATAGTACAATGATTCAAGTTCATTTTTGTCTCCCCCTAATGAAGCCACAATAGTTCCCTGCACATCGCCGCCTTTTGAATAGTTGGAAACTTCCGCTATTTCGCCATCACTAATGAGCAGGTAGGCCAAAGTGTCTTTTATAACTATGTCTTCGTAATCATCTTTGGGTCCAAAAACCATGGACGGATAGCTGACATCGCTTTTATTATCCAGGTTGATGGTAAATATCTTCCCGGCTTCATCGTTTTCTGCCAGCATAGTATTTTCATTCACCCACGCTATGCCGGATATTTCCCGCAATTTATTACCCAGCTCCGTTTTTTCCGGTTTAGTAATATCGTATCCCTGCGGAGTATTGACAACTCTTTTTGTCGTGCAGGTTATCCCGGGCATGGACAAAATAAATACGCCAAACATAACTGTGTTAATTTGTGCAGGTAAACTCTTTTTGTTTAAATTTATCACATTCAAAAATTAATGTATGACGGATGTTCAATCGCAATTGGTATCAGCGGCCAGGGAATATGCTACCGATCTTTTTATGAATAAAGTTAGCAAAAGCGTTATTTACCACAATCTTGAACATACACAAGGCGTGGTACTGGCCTGCGAAGAAATGGCTGGCCACTACCAGTTGAACCCGGAAGATCATACCGCTCTTTCTATTGCCGCATGGTTCCATGACACAGGCTTCAGCAGCGGAGATCCCAAAGGACATGAAGCAGTCAGCAGCCGTTTAGCCACCACCTTTTTGAAGCAGCAAAATGCGGAACCAGCCATTATTCAAAAAGTAAACTCCTGCATTGAAGCCACCCGGATGCCCCAGTCACCCACCACTCTTATAGAACAAATTCTCTGCGATGCCGATCTTTTTCATTTAGGCACCAGCGAATTTAAAGTAAAGAATGAACTATTGCGGAAGGAATTGGCAGAACTTACCCATAAAAATATTTCCAAAAAGAAATGGCGGAAGATGAATATTACCTTTTTGGATACTCACGAATACTTTACCGATTATGGCCGCCGCAAGTTACAGCCCGTCAAAGAAGAACAACTGGCAGACCTAAAGAACAAAAATCCGCATGAAAAGAAAAAAGTCAAAGAAAAAAGTGAAGAAATACTAATCACTGTTGCAGAAGAAATAAAAAAAGATTCGGAGATCAAAAAGAAAAAGGAAAAGGAGAACCAGACCGAAAGGGGTATTTCCACCGTATTCCGGATTATGGCCTCTAACCAGGCTAACCTTAGCCATATGGCCGATAACAAGGCGCATATCATGATCTCGGTAAACTCGATCATACTTTCAGTAGTAATAGCTTTGGTAAGCAAGCGGCTTGATGAACATCCCATTTTAGCCATCCCCACTATTACGCTGATTATTGTATGCGTAAGTACTATGATTTTCTCCATCCTGGCTACCCGGCCTAATATTACAAAAGGAACTTTTACCAGGGATGAAATACAGCAGAAAAAAACCAACCTGCTTTTCTTTGGCAACTTTCATAGCATGACATTACCTGATTATGACTGGGCGATGAAAGAATTACTGGAAGACAGGAATTATTTGTATGGCAGTATGATAAAAGACACTTATTTCCTTGGTGTGGTACTGGCAAAGAAGTATCGTTTACTTCGCATCTCTTATAATATTTTTATGTACGGCCTGATTGTAGCCATGCTGATCTTCGGAATTGCGCTTGCGTATGAAGCATTATTTGTAACTACTGTCGTGCAGGCAATGCCTGTGGCAAAGCCATGATTATTTTTATGTTCGGGCTGGTAGTGTCTGTAATCGCATTTATTATACCCGTTGTTACCGGATCACTGTGACCATCTCATTTGTCTTTTGGCAAAAAGGCGATCACAGGGTGTTCAACTTCATGTCCCGGTTCATTATTGCTTCACGATTCATCTTTTTTCTTTTGGGTGCATCAATTCTTTTTACCGCTTTGTCAAAATCGCTTTCGTATTCACGGTCTTGAATCACACGGTATTTTTCAAATTCTCCTTCGGCTTTAAGTTTAGCTTCCAGCATGGTTACTTTACCTTTATCTTTCAGAATCAGATAATTGGAGAGTTGCAAAAAATTGCTCAAAAATTTACTCCACTTTCATATACATCAGTTGGCTGCGTTTGACATTGTTCTTTGCCAAATCCAAATAGGCAGAGACTATCCGGCTGAGTTCTTCCATATGTGCTTCGTTCAAATAATTTTTTGCAACCGATACATCGCTTTTCAAAATTTTTCCTGACGGTCCCTGCTTCCAGGTTTTCAAACCCATGTAAATTTTCTTAGCTCGGTTTCGGTGTTTGTTTTGCACCGAAGCAAAAAAATCTTGTGTAGTTGGTGCATCCTTAGTGCAGTCAACACTCAAAGCATACAAGTCGGTAATCTTTTGATAGAACCTGCGTTCGTTTGCACGGATTTCACGAATGCGTTCAAGCAATTCATCAAAATAATCTTTGCCGAAATTTTTTCCCTGTAGCCCACTGCAAGAATGGCATCCAGGGTATAGAAATCAATATCTCTCGTAACGCTTCTCTTACCTTCCGTTTGAACTATCCGGAAATTCCGGATAGTTGAAGCTTTCTGCAATTCATTCGTATCAAAAATGTTTTTCAAATGTTCATTCACTATTCTTACATCTGCTCCGAACAATTAGCCATTTGTTTTTGGCTCAGCCAAAATGTTTCGCTTTCAAATACCACTTCCACCTTTATATTGCCTTGTGGGGTGGCGTAAAATATGAGTTGCTTATCTTCCGTTACTATTTTATTTTTTGCAGACATTTACTGTGAAATACCCGGCAACTGAATTTTATTCTTCCTCTCCTCCCAACTCTTTTTCCCATCCTGTGCCTTTGAAATGTGGCTCACTTGATGCGTTAGTTATTAGTCCACCATTAATAATTTACATGGTGTAGGATTCATTGCAACCAAAAGCGGTCTGGTCAAACTTGGAGTAGAGACAATTGCTTGTCCTTGCGCCAGGTTTGGAAGTTTATTCCATAAGCTTTCTTCAACTCCACCAATTGAACGCTTAAGTCGGCTTACAACTGTTGCATCATTTATTTTATGTAGAACAAAACTGTTTATCAATCCAAGAACTTCGTCCGGTAAATGTTGCGGAAGCTGCGTCACAAACATTAAACCTATCCAACGTTTTCTTCCTCTCCTTGCAATTCTTGCAACCTGCTCAAATAAGTTTGACATTTTGTTTATTCTCTCCTTTGATAAAAACTCATGGGCTTCTTCAATAATTATCACAACGGGCGTAGGTGATTTTTCTTCCTTAACTGCCTTGTCGTAAGCTACCTCCTGCACTTGTTGAATTCCCCGAAGAAGATTTGCTATAACGATGTTGTTTATCAAAGTTGAATCTGAATCACTCAAGTCAAAAATTGAAACTGTTCCAGCTTGAATTAAATCGTTAAACGGAATCTCCTTCTCAGTAGCTTTATCAAACATTTGTGTTCGATAAAGTTGCCATAATTTCCCAAGTAGAGCCTTCCAACTACTTTCATTATCAGTATTTCCTCCAATGACAATTTTAATTCTGTTTGCTACCTTGTCATTTGCCTTATTCTCCTTCATGAACTGATTCAAAATTATTGGCTCTGTGCCAGGGGAAATTTTTTCCAAAACCAAACCTCCAATGTCAATGAGGAGAGAAAGTGTAATGTGAGGATAACCAGTTTCAAATTCATCCATTTCAAAAATTTCCTTCTCCTGTCCTTTCTTCGGATAAATTCCTAAATCCTTTAGAATCACTTTTGCGGCATCATAAGCTTTGAAAAACCTTATGAATTGAGCTTCGGTTAATCCAAGAATATCAGCAGCAGCATATGGAGAAAGGTTTGAAAATTTTAAATTGAATTCACTAATTGCTGTTGGTGCTTCTGCTCTTGTTTCCCTTCCTAATGGGTGATAAACTTTTATGTTTTGTATTCCGTGTGGATCAATTCCCTTTTTGCTTAAAAGTTTTTTCATGTTGCCTGCTTCTGTGGGCTTGTCCATATGAGTGTATTCGCCTTCTGTGTCAATCAAGATAGTTGCAATTCCTTGCTGTTGGAATTGGTCAATCAAACCTGAAACAGTTGTCGACTTACCGCCTCCGGTTGTTCCAAGAATTCCGGTGTGTCGTGGTAAAACAATTTTTTTGTCAGCCGGTATGCACACATCAATGCTGTCGTGCCCGATTGCCTGTCCAAGGGAAACATTGCCCTGTACATTCAGAACCTTTGCAGTTTCTTCTTTGCCTAAAACAAAAACAGGACTGTTAGGCAATGGCCTAAATCTTGGCGGCATTATTGCATCTTCATTCAATTCTCCAAGTAGTTCAACTAAAACTCTACCGTGAAAGTTGGGAAGAAAAATTGCACCATTGATAGTCGTTGAAATCAGAATTGGTGCATCAGCACGAATTCCATCAGGGTCGTGAAATGGCCCTGCCACAACAATTCCTCTATAAATTTTTCCATCACCGCCATTCCCTTTGCTTCTGCTTCTAATCTCTACTATTGAATGAGCGCCAATATTTTTTATGTTGCTCATCGGTAACAGAACAGAAACAAGATTATCCTCGCTATTTGGAAGGTCAAACATTGTCATTCCGGTAGCGCCTTCACAATTGGGGTCGCTTGCCCACTCACCACCGTTATTCAAAATTTCTTTCTCAATGATTTCGTGTAAATCTGATTTTTGAGTTTGTCCGTTATTTTCCATGATACAATTATTTTAAAGACTATTAACTGAGCGAAGTTTTACTTCTGCTTTTATTGATGCCTGTTGAATTGATGCGAACAAATCGTTCTTGCTGAAATTCATCTGACAAAGGTTTGATGCCAAATCAAGAAGCATAGGGCTTCCAGAGTATAATTGAAAAACGCTATCTGCCATCGCAATTAAAGCTGCCGTCCGAATGTGGTCAATATGTCCGTAAAAAATTTGCGGTTGTGCTTGTTTAGATACTCGATAAATTCCTCTGACAATTTTGGAACCTACTTCTTTAGCAAAGTCAGCGTATGACTCCCTGATAACTCCTCTTGTTCCGCCAAGGTCAACTCTACGAACCAAATCGTCTTCAACCGAACCAAGAATTAAATATTCGAAAGGATGAAGTGCATTACCCAAAGTCCATAGGTCAGGAAATTTTTCACAACTATGCACATACACAAACCGTTGATGTTCTAAAATCATTCTGCTCATCAACTCAATGGACTTGTCTTTCATTTCTTTTTTGCTTGCCCAAAATCCTGTCATGAGTTCGTATGGTGCAGGACTGCCATTACCTAACAGCCATTTTGCTTTTACATCTTTCTTCTCTAAAAGAATTGCCCTTTCGGTATATGCTTTTATTCCTCTTACAGCAAGGTTGCTCATTGCACTTCGCTTGTCACCAGCATTGTCATCACTTCTTCTTTTTTCAATAAGGTCAAGTGCCTCTTGAATCGGGTCGTTACTTTTAAATCTCAAATCTCGCCTGAATAGCCGGTGGGAATAACTGCCATGTTGCCTTTCATAGTTCACCAAACAAATTCCAATTTGAGTAATTGTAAGAGGGACGGTATTAAAAATTACATGAGTGCTGCCACATGCTGTTACAGCACCATTAAATAAAAAACCTCGGTGCATTTTATCAAGCAACTGCTTGACGTCATTTACATCATCATGCAAGCCTGCAAATGGAACATTGCCCACTTCCTTGATTCTCGGAAAAACGGTTTCACGGAAAATTCTTCGATTCTTATTTTCATCAGTCTTTGCTTGTAGCCATTCCGATTCAATAAGCGGATAAAGTTCAGCAAGATTTGCACCAATGCTCCATGTGTTTATGTCAATAGCATCCGAAAAATTTTCTCCAAAGGCCTTTTGAAAATCATCAATGGACAAAGCATTGCTATCACTATTTTTTGATAGGTCTGATGATGATATGTTTTTGTCTTTGTCCATTTTTATTCTTTCAATTTGCTATTCCTAATTGGCAACAAAAAGTTCGACAAACTCAAAATCCGAACTTGCTTAAAAACAATGGTGCACCTGTAGCTACATAAGCAAGTTTTGAAGAGTATGTCTCAGCAAATGAATCAGGAATCAAATACTTGCTTCGCAGAATTTGATAGCACTGATTTTTGAAATCGTAGAATGAAATTTTATTTCTGTTTGGGTTAGTGTCTTTAATTACAGATGCATTGGGAGCTAACAATTCCAAAGCAAGTTCATCAGCATCATTTTCTGAATTCAGAATTTCTGGTCTGTCGAAAGTTCCGTCACCAACTTTTTCCAAAAGGTGTGTGTAAGGTTTGATTGTAACCGAAGTAAGAGTTCCGTCAATTCTTTCTTCAAGTGTTGGTTCACGATAACCGTCCATCACTTCTAAAATTGATTCGCCTAATTTCTTTACAGCAGATTCTCTTGGAAGTTTATAGTCCAAAAGGAAGTGGCTGGCTTCATGTGCAATCGTGTATCTCCTTTCTTCTTCCGTGTCTGTACCGTCTACGAAAATAAATCCACTTCCTTTGGAAATCAAAATGAAACCATTTAACAGGCGATCATCAATTTGTAAGTCAAGGAATACTTTTCTTTCTGTCAGCCATATTTGAATTTTTTTCAAACTCAATTCTGATAGACAAACAATGTCAATTGGCAAAACAAGGTTCACTGCTCCACTTATGTCACAAGGGAAAACGCTCTTTCCTCCGGCATTTTTCCAAAAGTCCCTTGCAACCTGAGTAATTATGGGAGAGATGAATCGCATTGGTTTATTTCTTGTCTTTGTTTTGTTTGTCTCTTGCTGCCATCAAATAATTGTACTGTTCAACATCGTTTCCGCTTAACCTCAAAATTGAGTTAGCTCGTTTAATGATTTTATTCAACTCAGTTGGAGATGAATTTGTGTATTGAGAAATGTTATTCAGCCTTGTAACAAAATCATTTGAGTTGATGTCCGGGACTCTGCATAAATTCAATTTGTAATAATCTTCCACAGAGCAATGAAGTGCTAAAAGAATTTCTCGTTCAGAAATATTTTCAACCTCCAAATATTTTTTCATCAGATAAGCAATAAAGCCACTGTCGTTTGCTGCTTTGTTAGAAGCTAGCTCTAACATTTTAATTTTTTCGCTCATTGTGGATTTTTAAAAGTGTTTACCTTTTATTTTTCTGTCCAGTACTTTTTTTATCCTGTCTTTGTTCCGTTTTACTTCTTGCTGTTGTTCTTCAAAATCTAAATGAGTTATTTCTAAAATGCCAGCATACACAGTGGTGTCTCTTTCTCTTGCAAGAATGAGGTTTGCGATTTCAATATCTCTCTCAGAATTGAAGTGCTTTTTTAACTCAGCATTTAAAATCCCATCTGATTCTTTATCAATCATTATTTGGCTTGGAGTATTCAAGTTTCTTATCTTCCCTGTTTCGCAATTCCCAAATTGTTCTTCAAACTCGACTTCATTCTTTATTATTTCAAATTTCTGTTGATATCTTTTCTTTTTTGCCCAGGCATTTTTCAAATTCCCTTCCGCATCTCTCATAAGAAAATTTTCCAGTGTTTGCTTTTCAGGATTGAACTTGTTCGGATTGTAGAAGTAGCCGTAAAAGGAATCAATAACTACTTCGATAATCAAACTGCTATCGTTTAAATGAATTTGCCAATTGAATTTCCGAACCTTTTTTATGGTCGGTTCAAGATACATGTCGCAGAGTTTAGCGAATGCCAAGTCATCACCTGACTGAATCAGTTTGTGTAATTCTATTTCATCTGGTGTTGCTTGTGCCATTGATTCATTTTGAGAACCGCATGACAGATTCAGTTCTCATTCTGTTTTTAAAACTTGATACATTTTTATACGACGGTGGGGGCAAATACCTTTTACTTTGAGGAATGTCCCTTTCCTTCTGATTTATTAATCTTAATCCTGCCATTTGACAGCTATTCCGAACAATTAGGGAATTCTCGACAAAAACTTCATTTATGCAAGAATTACCTACAACAAATGTCGCCTTACCACATTTTTCCAAAACTCGTGCTGATTCCTCGACAATACCATACATGTCCAAAGCATACCGTTTAATCATGTTCTGTTTTCGTTGTGGTAATTTTTCCAAATGAGTTATTCCTTTTGTGAGGTCGGTTGCAAGTTGCATGTTAGCAATTGAATCCGGTGCTTTCTCAACCCCGACACTATTTGACCGGACACTTCCAAGTTCACCTATTTTATACCCAAGCCAAACTAAAGAAAGCTTATGCCCTCTCATGTAATCCAAAGCATTTAAATATGGCGGTGAAGTGATGATTGCTGAAATGGATTTATCAGTAACATCTTCCAGATTTCTCGCATCACCTAACCGAACATTTATTTTTCCTTTTGGTTTTTGCTTTTCAAAAATCTTCGCAAGTGCTCCACACGAATTTGCAAATGATGTCAGCACATCAAAATCATTCTTCTCATAAACTCTGTGTGGTCTACTATGTGACACATCAGCAGCAAGAGAAGCCCCTTTTGTTTTTGTAATTATAAGCCGGCTAAAAGCCACTTTGAGTAAATCGTTGTATGTTCCTTTATGAGTACTGATTGCAAAACTTATTTTTCGCAAACTGTTTGCTTGTTTTTTTCCAAACCAAAAATTGATAAAAGCTTTTGTCGCAGGGTCATTATCAATCCAAGGTAGATAGATTGAGTTTAAGTGAAGTGAGTTTACTTCATCAATAAGTTCTTCGGCTTTTGATTTTATTTTTTCAGAGTTGAAAGGAGTTGTCCATGCTTTTGACATGAGAACAGCAAGTGGGTCAATGTCGAAACCCATGCCGTTGTAGCCGTGTTCCGATACTGTCCGCAAAACCGTTCCTGAACCAACCATTGGGTCTAATACGGTCGAATTTTTCCTCAACCCTTTCAGTGCTTCAAACGCAATCTCCGGTGCCATTCTCGCGGCAAAAGGGTGAATCGGTCTTATTTTTTCTATCGATCTAGTATGACCCATAATTTGTTGAATCTTAATATACAAAGGTAGAAAAAGAGTTAGCAAAAATTTGACTCTTTTAAAAGGATAGCTGAACTTCAGAATAGCATATTCGGAGCCTCATGTTGAGGCATGATTGAGTTTAAGTTTATAAGGATCTAGTCAGTTGGGTAGTGAGTGGACTTGGTTTTCGAGTAAGGAATTATTGCTGAAGTATTGAACAAATGTTGACAGATATCCGTCCGCTGGAGTGGGCGGCAGTACGTTGGCATTTTTAGCTCTTTTGTCGTGATTGCTATCGAGATGCTAAAAATAGTATGGACCGGGTCGGCAAAGTCATGAATGCTCAAATGTTTGCAGGATATCGTTCAGGGTGACGTACAATTGATGCGTCAAATACCTGCCTTACAATTTAAAGTCTTTAATTTCTCAAAGCATTTCTTTGATCACTTCCACCAATTCGGTTTTAGTGATCGGTATACCCATGATCTTGTTATATCCTTTTGCATCCACAAAATAAACATCGCGGATGATCTTTATTAACTGGCCGTTATTGATCTCAGGTATCAGTACTTTATCATAATTCTTAATGATATCACCCAGGTTTTTCGGAAATGGTCTTACATGACGAAGATGCGCATGAGCTACCGGGTGACCCTGCGCCAATAATTCCGCTACCGCTGATTTAATAGCGCCATACGTAGAACCCCATCCCAAAACCAATATTTTTCCTTTTTCAGGACCATTATCAATTTTTTGTTCAGCGATATAATTAGCGATCTTATCCACTTTTTCCTGCCTGATCTTTACCATCAGTTGATGGTTCTCCGGTTCATAACTTATATTGCCGGTAACGTTTTGTTTTTCCAATCCGCCAATACGGTGTTCTAAACCGGGAGTACCGGGAATAGCCCAGGGGCGTGCTAATTTTTCATCACGCAAATAAGGCTGCAATTTTTCTTCTCCGTCTCCAAGTTCTGTTTTGAATTTAAGATGTATCGGCGGCAGGTCTTCTGCTTTCGGAAACTTCCAGGGTTCAGCTCCGTTAGCAATATAACCATCACTTAAAAATATAACCGGTGTCATGTGTTGTACAGAGATGCGAACCGCTTCATATACTGCATCAAAACAATCAGCAGGAGTAGATGCGGAAACAACCGGCATCGGGCATTCGCCATTTCTGCCATAGTATGCCTGCAGCAGATCACTTTGTTCTGTTTTTGTTGGCAATCCTGTTGATGGCCCGCCACGCTGAACATCTATAATAATTAAAGGTATCTCCAGCATTACCGCAAGTCCCATCGCCTCCGCCTTCAACGCCATACCTGGACCTGAGGTAGTAGTAACACCCAATGAACCGCCATAAGCCGCCCCGATAGCAGAAGTAATAGCCGCTATTTCATCCTCAGCCTGGAAAGTTCTTACACCAAAATTTTTATGACGGGCTAACTCATGCAATATATCTGATGCGGGAGTAATTGGATAAGATCCAAGAAACAATGGTAACCCGCTTTTTTGCGAAGCGGCTATCAAACCATAAGATATAGCCTGGTTGCCCATCATCGAACGATAACTGCCCGCCTGCATTTTCGCTTTCTCTACTTTATAGGTAGTGCCAAATGCTTCTGTTGTATCGCCATAGTTATAGCCAGCCTGCAATACTTTGACATTGCTGTCGAATATATCCTGCTTCTTCCCAAATTTATCTTTCAGGAAAGTAAGTGTGTTATCCATATCACGGCCATACATCCAGTACAGGAAACCAAGTACAAACATATTCTTGGCCCTGTCTTTCTCTTTCATTCCCATGGAAAATTCCTTCAATGCCTCTCTTGTCATTTTAGTGACATCCATCTTTATCACCTCGTAATTACTAAGGCTGTCATTCTCCAGTGGATTTTCTCCTTCAGGATAGTTAGCCAGGCGCAGGTTCTTTGAGTCAAACCCGTCAGTATTGACGATGATCTTTCCCCCTTTTTTGATGGCTGTCAGGTTTACTTTTAATGCAGCGGCATTCATAGCTACAAGGACATCACAGGCATCGCCGGGTGTATAAACCCTGTCGGAGGAGAACCTTAGCTGAAAACCACTGACACCGGGCAAAGTGCCAAGTGGCGCCCTGATCTCAGCCGGAAAATCCGGGAAAGTGGAAAGGTCAATACCAAGTAAAGCTGTGTTATTTGTAAATTGTGTTCCTGTTAATTGCATGCCATCGCCACTGTCTCCGGCGAATTTTATGACAACATCGTTAAGTACTTCCTGTTTGCGGATCATTGCTACAAAAATTGTGGAACAAATTTAAGATAGTTTTTTGGTGAATGGTGAATAGTCTCTGAAAGATGAACAACTTTATCCGGCAGAAACTGAGCCCGGGCAATAGCTGGTATCTGTTACCATTTACTCATTCACCATTCATTTCATTCTTTCACCTTTTTTTAACCACGGGAATTTGCAAACAGCCTGTCCTGCTGCATACTTTCACTATCGAATCAAATCACCAACAAATTTATGTACCACGCAGACCCGGCCGACGAAGGTGAGCCTTCCAGCGGCTTTTTTAATTATTCCATTCCCGTTCTTTTCCTTTCTGTTTTATTCTTATCCTGCCACGATAACAACCAAAAAGTAAAAGTAATTACCCCGGTTGCTGTAAAAGATACCAGCAAACAGGTAGTGAAAAAACCGCCTGCTATAGCAGCCAAACAAAAAAAGAAGAAAAAGAATATCTACCTCACTTTTGATGATGGCCCTAATAAAGGCACGAAGAATGTACTGGACATCGTTCAGCAGGAGGAAGTGCCTGTCACCTTTTTTATAGTAGGCGAACATGTCTTTGCCAGTGTGGGCCAGGGCCAGACATGGGATAGTTTGAAAATGGCAAAGAACATTGAGCTGTGCAACCATAGCTACACCCACGCTCACAACCGCTATGATAAATTTTATCAGCAGCCTGATTCAGTAGTAAAAGATATGCAACGAACGAAAGAAGAGTTGCTGCCGGATAATAATATTGTAAGAACCCCGGGCCGCAACTGCTGGCGCATTGACAGCCTTCATTTCACCGATATTAAAAAAAGTAAACCAGCGATTGATTCATTACAAAATGCAGGTTTCGTTGTACTTGGCTGGGATATTGAATGGCATTACGATCCTAAAACATTAGTGGTTAAAAATACCGCAGATGAATTGCTGAACCAGATAGATAGTATGTTCAGTAAAGGAAAAACAAAAGTAAAGGACAACCTGGTAGTGCTGGCGCATGACCAGGTATATCAGAAAAGCGGGGACTCCATCCAGCTAAGAGAACTTATTCAAAAACTAAAGAAAAAAGAGGATTATGAATTAGCGCTGGTAAGTAATTATCCCGGTATTATGAAAGAAATAATTGATTCGTTAAAGGCAGCGCCACAATAACTATTTGAATAATGAAAGTTATCTTAAGCAATCCTGGTTCCCCTGACCATTAAGCCTTCACTATTGCCTGCTGTCTTCCCCTCCGTGCCGCAAATAAATTTTTCCCTGATCAGGTCTTAACCTTACTTTATTCCCTATAACTTTGAAATAATAAAAGCCAAAAACTATGATCATTTACAAAAAGATCTTTTTAAGCCTGGTAGCAGGTTTTCTTTGTATTGCTTCCTTCAGCCAGTATAAAATGACGGATGCGTTGCCAACAGACCCTGATACAAAAGTGGGAAAGCTTTCCAACGGTCTGACCTACTATATCCGTAAAAACGTAAAGCCTGAAAAGAAAGTGGAGTTGCGCCTGGCGGTCAACGCAGGATCAGTGCTGGAGAATGATAACCAGCGCGGCCTGGCCCATTTTATGGAACACATGGGCTTTAATGGTTCTACCCATTTCCCTAAAAACGAGCTGGTGGATTTTTTACAAAAATCAGGTGTAAAATTTGGCGCCGATCTTAACGCTTACACCAGCTTTGATGAAACTGTTTATATTCTTCCCATACCCACGGAAGATCCCAAGATGCTGGACAAAGGATTGACCGTGCTGGAAGACTGGGCTTTCAATAATTTATTTGATAAAAATGAAATAGAAAAAGAAAGGGGCGTGGTGCTGGAAGAATCAAGGTTGAGCAAAGGCTCCTTTGAAAGAATGAGCCGCCAGTATTTTCCCAAACTGTTTAATGGTTCAAAATATTCAGTTCGTTTGCCGATCGGTACAGACCAGGTGCTGAAAACATTCAAGCCGGAGACACTTAAAAGTTTTTATAAAACATGGTACCGGCCCAATCAAATGGCGGTAGCCGTAGTAGGTGATATTGATCCTGCGGAAGCTGAAAAGCTGATCATCGCCCATTTTGGAAAATTCAAGAACCCGGTCAATGCCCCGGTACGGCCGGTTATCATTCCTATGAAGCCAAGAGTAAGACCGGAAGCGATGGTAGTAACAGATGAAGAAGCTACTAATACGTTTGTTCAGATATACAATTTTATAAAACCCATAGAAAAAATAAAGACCTGGGGCGATTACCGCAAAAACATAGTGGAAAACCTGGTAAGCACCCTGATCAATCAGCGCTTATCCGAACTGACACAAAAAGAGAACCCTCCTTTTTTGTTTGCCAATACCGGCTTTAACCAGTTTATAAGAGGCTATAGTTCCTTTAATTCATTTGCCGTATTGAGCAAGGGGACAGTGGAAGAAGCTATCAATGCACTGATAGAAGAAACCAACCGTGCAAGACAATTTGGTTTTTTACAAAGTGAACTTGACCGAGCCAAAGCCAGCCTGATGAATGGAACAGAGAGGGCTTATAAGGAAAAGGACAAATCTGAATCGGGCCAGCTTATTGCGCAATATGTCAGTAATTTTTTAAACGGCACACCTTTACCGGGCATTACCAACCGTTATAATTTTATCAAAGAGAACCTGCAGGGTATATCACTGCAGGAAATAAATGCGGTGGCGAAAAGTATGCCTTCTACCAGTAATGCGTTTACCTTGCTGCAGGCGCCTACTGCTATGAAAGATAAATTACCCGATAGCACTTCCCTGATGCAAACATTGGTGGCTGCGAATAAGATACCCGTAAAAGCGTATGAAGAAACCGCAGTGGCTACCGCTTTATTAGATAAAGAACCAACTCCGGGGAAAGTAACCGCTGAAACAATTAATGAAAAATTAGGTACTACTAATCTTACACTCAGCAATGGGGTTACGATCAGCATCAAACCTACTAAACTGAAAAATGATGAAATACAAATGGATGCCTGGCGATGGGGCGGTGCCCATAAATATACTTTAGCTGATAAAGAAAATGCAGAGAATGCAGCCACACTCGTACAACAGATGGGTATCAAAGATATGTCACCAACTGACCTGCGGAAATTTATGGCTGGTAAGACAGTCGGTGCGCAGCCTTATATTAATGCGGATGAAGAAGGCATTGAAGGCAGCAGCAGCGTAAAGGATTTTGAAACTTTTTTACAATTACTGCATCTTTATTTTACGCAACCCCGCAAGGATGAAGCGTTGTTCCGTTCTTTTATCAGTAAACAAAAAGGCGGGCTGGAATTTGTGAGTAAAGACCCGGAATCATCCTACCAGGACACATTGAATAAGATCATTTACAGCAACAACCCCTGGATGAATGTAGTTCCCAAGCCTGAAGATTATGATAAAATAAACCTGGACAGGAGTCTTGCGATTTACAAAGAAATATTTGGTAATGCACACGGTCTTCATTTCACATTTGTTGGAAATATAGATCCTGCGCAGGCAAAACCATTGCTGGAAAAATATATAGGATCATTGCCGGCCTCACCTAAACAAAATACATATACTGATATCGGCGCAAGGATGATAAAAGGTTCTACCGATATAGTTCTCAAAAGAGGAAAAGAATCGCAGGCGATGATCAACCTGATCTTTGAAGGTGAGACGGAATATAACAGGGATAACCGCTTGCAACTGGCTGCCCTCCTGGAAGTTTTGAATATCGAAATCATTGAAAAATTGCGGGAAGAAATGAGTGGTATGTATGGCGGCGGCCTGGGTGGCTCGGTATTGAAACGTCCTTATGAGCATTATAAGATACAGGCTTCCATTCCCTGCGGGCCGGAAAACGTTGACAAGCTTACCGCTGCCCTGCTGGATATTATAAAAAACGCACAGGAAAAAGGCATAGCGCAAAAAGACCTTGATAAAGTAAAAGAAACCTGGAAAAAGCAATATCATGTAAACCTGCAACGCAATGATTACTGGATGGACAACCTTACAAATGCTTTTATCAACCAGGATAACCCGGAAAATATACTGGATTATGAACAGAAAATAAATTCCATTACTGTTGAAGACCTGCAGAAGGTAGCTAAAAAATACCTTACGCTTAATAACATGGTAAAATCAGTAATGTATCCTGAAAGTTCCCCGGTGAAAGAAGAAGTGAAAACGACAAAAGGATTTTAGTGTTAATAGTGAATGGTCAATGGTGAGCGCCAGCCTGAGCAATTAAGAGCCCCATTGTCCATTCACTTCACTATTGCCTGTTGCCTTATCCTCTGCCATCCAATAAATTTCCTAATCCACCGAGAATGCTGCCTTCTTCCTTGCGGTGATAGGTTCCATATTCCACAATCCTTCCGGCCAGCCTGCTGATCGGTAATGATTGTATCCATACCCGGCCGGGGCCGCGCAGTTTGGCAAAGAATAAACCTTCCCCACCGAACATAAAATTTTTGATACCCCTGACAAATTCAATATCAAAATCAACATTGGGTGTATATGCCACCACACAACCAGTATCTATTTTCAATACCTCGCCTGGTATTAAAACTTTTTCTATTACATAGCCGCCGGCATGCATAAATGCCAACCCATCGCCTTCTATTTTTTCCATGATAAAACCCTCACCGCCAAAAATACCGGTACCTAATTTTCTCTGGAAATGAATGCCTACACTCACTCCTTTGGCTGCACAAAGAAAAGCGTCTTTCTGCCCTATGATCGTTCCTCCCAGTTCCTGCAGGTCCATCGGGATGATCTTTCCTGTATAAGGCGCTGCGAAACTTACTTTCTTTTTACCCTGGCCTGCATTGGTAAAGGCTGTCATAAATAAACTTTCACCTGTTAGTACACGTTTACCAGCACTCATTAATTTTCCTAATATACCTGTTGGTTGCTGCGCTGAGCCATCTCCAAATATGGTTTGCATAGTGATGCCGTCTTCCATCATCATCATAGCACCGCTTTCGGCAATGGCCGTCTCATTGGGATCTAGTTCTATTTCTACAAATTGTAATTCTTCCCCATATATCTTGTAGTCTATTTCATGGTTGGTCCGGGAACTGTAACTCATAGTTGATTTTTTTTCAAAGGTAGAAAAGACTTTGACTGATTAAGCGGTAAATCGGCGAACGGTAATTTTCTCAGGCTGAAATTCCCGATGGTCAATTTGATAAATGGCGAGGTTTACAAGCCGGATTTCCTTACTTTGCCGACCTTCCAAAAAACAATCATATATGAAACAAAAATCATTGTTGCTTATCGCCTTTGTTCTGGTTGCAACGATCATAGTAAATGCACAGGCAAAGTTGGTAGAAAAAGTTACCAAACAAGGTGATGAGCTGGTCATCCCGTACGAGAAATATATCTTACCCAACGGGCTTACGCTGCTGATACACGAAGATCATAGCGATCCTGTATCACATGTGGACGTAACCTATCATGTAGGTTCAGCAAGAGAAGAAATAGGCAAGTCAGGATTTGCGCATTTCTTTGAACACATGATGTTCCAGGGCAGTGATAACGTAGCCGATGAACAACACTTTAAAATTGTAACAGAAGCAGGCGGCACTTTAAACGGCAGCACTAATACGGACAGAACAAATTATTTTGAAACAGCGCCTTCCAACCAATTGGAAAAAATGCTCTGGCTGGAAGCTGACCGCATGGGCTTTTTGCTGGATGCGGTGACGCAGAAAAAATTTGAAGTACAGAGAGAAACAGTGAAAAACGAAAGAGGCCAGCGGGTGGACAACGTGCCTTATGGTTTAGTACAGGAAGTAATCGCTAAAAACCTTTTCCCGTATGGTCACCCTTACTCATGGCCGGTGATCGGATATATTGAAGACCTGAACCGGGGAAATGTAAATGATCTGAAAAATTTCTTTCTCCGCTGGTATGGCCCCAATAACGCTACCGTGACTGTTGGTGGTGATGTAGATCCCAAAGAAGTAGTAAAGCTGGTAGAAAAATATTTCGGACCTATTCCCAGCGGGCCTAAAGTGGAAAATATGGCGCCTTCAGTTCCGGAACTCACAAAACACCGCTTTGCTTCCTATACTGATAATTATGCCCGTTTACCATTGATGGTAAGAACCTATCTTACTGTTTCCAACTACCATCCTGACCAGGCCGCATTGGCTTGTCTTGCCCAGGTACTCGGACAGGGTAACAATTCTATCCTGTATCAGCAATTAACAAAGAAACAACTGGCTTTACAGGCAAATTGTTTCAGTGGTCTAACTGAATTGTCAGGCGTTTTCACATTCCAGATCGTTCCTTTCCCGGGAAAATCATTAGCCAGTATGTATTATATGCTGGACAATGCATTGGATACTTTTGAGGCAAGAGGAATAACGGATGATGATATTGCAAAATTCAAAGGCGGGTATGAAGCGCAGTTGATAAACGGATTGCAGAGTGTCTCCGGCAAGGTATTTCAACTGGCCGCTTTCCAGACACTGGCCGGCAACCCAAACATGATCGGCAAATTGCTGAAAATGTACCAGGCAGTTACCAAAGAAGATGTAATGCGGGTGTATAACAAGTATATCAAATACAAACATTGTGTAACCGTAAGCGTATTGCCGAAGAACCAGGAAAAAATGATAGTGGGTACTGATAATTATACCGTTGATAATACCAACTATACTAATCCTGATTATGGTTATGACAAACTAACTTACGTAAAAGCGAAAGATAATTTTGACCGCAATAAGATGCCACCCAACGGGCCTAATCCTGTTGTAAAAGTTCCGGCCTTCTGGAAAAAAGACTGGCCCAGTGGTGTCAGGATCATCGGTACAGAGAGCAATGAATTACCTGTTGTTACTTTATCGGTTAAAATTCCAGGCGGCCATTTATTGAATGCCAATGATCTTTCCAAAGCCGGTCTCGCTTCTTTCTTTACCGATATGATGACCGACGACACAAAGAATTACACGGCGGAACAAATGAGCAAGGAGTTGCAAAAACTCGGAAGCTCTATCAATGTATTCAGTGGCATGGAGGATATTACTTTCCAGGTGCAGTCACAAAAGAAAAACCTGGAGGCTACATTGAAATTGCTGGAAGAAAGAATGTTTAATCCCAAATTCACACAAGCTGCGTTTGACCGTATCAAAAAACAAAACCTGGAAAGTTTTAAAGTAGCTAAAACACAACCTGCTTCTGTAGCAGATAATGTATATGCAAAATTGAATTATGGCCCCAGCCATATTCTTGGCGTGTCAGCCGATGGTAATGAAGAAACAGTAAAAACATTTACACTGGCTGATATGCAATATTACTACGACAACTATATGACCTCGCAGGGAACACAGGTAGTAATAGTAGGCGATATTAAAGAAGAAGAGATATTACCTAAACTTTCTTTCATTAATAACCTGCCCAATAAAAAGATCACTATCCCGTCAATAGCAGCAGCACCTGTAGTAGAAAAAACAAAGATCTACCTGGTGGATGTTCCTAAATCGGCACAAACAGAATTCCGTGTAGGTTATGTTACTGGATTGAAATATGACGCTACCGGTGAATACTATAAAGCCGGATTAATGAACTATGCTTTAGGTGGGGCTTTCAACAGCCGGTTGAACCTGAACTTGCGTGAAGATAAAGGCTGGACTTATGGCGCACGCAGTGGTTTCGCCGGAGGCAAACAAACCGGTGATTTCACATTCAGTTCCGGCATCAGGGGCAATGCTACTGACAGCGCTATGATCGAGATCGTGAAAGAATTAAAAGGATATTCTGAGAAAGGTATTACTGGTGAAGAACTCAGCTTTATGAAAAGCGCCATCGGGCAAAGAGATGCCCTTCGTTATGAAACAGGTTTCCAGAAAGCAGGTTTCATTGGCAACATCCTTGACAACAACCTGCCTGCTGATTTTGTAGATCAGCAAAATAAGATTGTAGCTGGTATCACCAAAGACCAGATTGATATGTTGTCTAAAAAATATATCAATGCTGATAAAATGAATATCCTGGTAGTTGGCGATAAAGCCAAAATATTACCGGGTCTGCAAAAGCTGGGATATGAGATCATAGAACTGGATGTGGATGGTAAACCAGTGGAAAAGAAAGCGTTTTAAGCAAATTCGTTTATACATAAAAATAGGCTGCCCGGAATTCCGGGCAGCCTATTTTTATTGGAGTATTAAATTTTACTTGTTTTAACAGCATTTATTTTATTCCGTTTCCGGATAGCCGTAACTTCAATAGGAACTTTATTTGTTAACCAATAACTACTGTTATGAAATTCATCTCTACACTTCTTCTTGGCCTGGTCTTTTTATCCGCCAACAGTCAGCAATGGAAATTAACAAGCAGCTATAGCCTGGGGCTACCCAGGCAGGAAATGAATAAAAACATACCTCCGGCGCATAGCCTGCAGGTGGGTGTATTATACCAGCTCCCTGCATTAAAACAATTATCTGTTGGGCTTGAACTGGGTATCGGCAGTTACGCCAGCAAACGGATAGAACAAACTTTCCAGTTTGATAACAATACAGCTTCCATCGTTCCGGTTAATTACAACAGCAATACATTTAATGCCAACCTGCAGGCAAGACTGAACCTGTTGAGTGATAAAAACTATATTATACCTTACATTAATGCAAAAGGCGGCCTGTATAATTTTTTCAGTAACGTGTATGTAGAAGACCCGGAAGATGCCAATGGCTGCCATGCTCTTGAACAGAAAAACATCATCAACGATAAAACGATGTACTGGAGCGCCGGAGCTGGTTTACAAATAGACCCTGCGTTCTCAAAGCGTAAGCATGCTGGCAGAATACGAATAGATATCAGCGCTAATACTATCCGTGGCGGTACGATTAATTATATCAATACCAAAAACCTTATAGATGCACAAACCATCAGTGATCCTGCGGGTAAACCGTTGCATGTACAATTTGTCAATGCCAGCACACAAGCGATACATGAACACACGGTGGCACAGGTATATACTTCTCCGTTGCGTATGCTGGAGTTCAGGGCCGGGATGACGGTGTTGCTGGGAAAATGATGAATAAGATCGCAGGCGGACAAAAACAATATCTCAGAATTATTAAACCCGGTATCCCACTATCACATCATTGCTTTTTGCAGTTTTGCAAGCAGGCTAGTCGCTTTTATTTTCGGATCACCTTCCCCCAGCGTTTCTATTGGCAGGTAGCCTTTATAACCAGATGATTTAATGATCCCCATTAATTTTTCCATGTCCGTTTCTTTCTCTGCGCCATTGATAAAAATATTTTCTTTGATCTGCCAGTTGACGGTATGCTTTATTGACTTAGCAATTTCTTCATACGGATCAAGCACCCGGTAGCTGCCGGTATCCAGTACCAGGCCTAACCATTCTGAGTTGATCGTTTCAATGATCTTTATCACCTGGTCAGCAGTTTGTATAAAATCATTGTGATTCTGCAGGCCAATGATGACGCCATATTGTTTACCATAGTCCACGCAGGCTTGAATATCCTTGAGCATCCATTCGGTTACCGCTTCTTTGCTAATGCCTTCATTTTTTTGATTGCCTGCAAATATCCTGATCACCGGCGCTCCTATCTTTGCGGCTACTTCAATCCATTTTTTTACAAGCATCACGTCCTGTTCACGTTTGATTTTATCGGCTATCGTAAAATCGTTCCTGACCCCGGTGCCGCTTATTTCAAGCCCCAGCCTGAATGCTTTTCTTTTTATCTGAAACAGGTACTCATCAGGTGGCACTTGCGGGTAGCCTTTAAAATAATAGCCGGTAATATCCGCTCCCTCAAAACCAGCAGTGGCGCAAAAATCAAGCATGTCGCTGATGGTCATAGATCCATTTGATAAAGGGGCATTAAAGGAAAAAGCATTCAGGCTTGTCTTTAAACCATTTGAACTTCCTGGTAGTTTTTCTGAAGATGCAGATGTAGATGCAGCTTTTGGGGCTGAACAAGCTGATGCTATTACCGGTAGCCCGATCATGGATGTTAAAAACTTCCTGCGGTGAAGCTGATTGCTCATACTGGAAATTGTTTTGTTAGGTAAGATGAATTAAAATTTATTTGGAAAAAAGCTGCACTAATCCATATACTCCTACCATGAAGATTGATATGATACTGATTACAAAAGCAGTATCATACAAAATGCCCGAAGGCATAAATTGCACCCTCCTGTTGCGAAACAGGATAGCTGCAAATACAATCACAAAAAGTAAAACAGAACCTACTATACCGCCGGAAATGATCATGATCACCGGCAGGTTGATGAAAAGATACATAATAGCCCATACCAGCGGAATGATCCATGCGAGCCAGCTCACTAATTTTTTCCGTTGTTGAACATCGAAAAAATTGATCCATCCCATTTGTCCAAATATATCCGGGAAAATTCTTGTCCATGCCGCCAGCGAAGCAAATACGCTGGAGAATAAGACAAAGAATGCGCCGGCCAGGTAAAGTGTTTTTGCACCAGGCCCCAGTGATTGCGTGTAAATAAGAGCCAAGGTTTCTATTACATCATTCCCTTCGGGAATAACAGAACTGCCATGAAGTACTGCTGCTCCCAATAAATAAAAGGCTGCTGTTACAATCGTGTATATGATCATGGCTACTATGGCATCCAGGTACATTACATTAATCCATCCACGGGCCCTTTTTTTCCATTCAGGGCTATCATCCCGGGGACCTGTATAGGCAGCATATCCTTTTTCAATACACCAATAATTATAAGCGACAATTTCATCGGCGCCTACCCCGGTAATACCAAAAGCTCCAAAGGCAATGGCAACGATGGGAGGTGGTAATTTGAATTGCAACCCTTCCGATATTTCCTGCCATGAAAAACTGAACACGGTGTACTGCAACATAAATACTGCTGTAATAGTAGCAATGGTAAAACCGGCAATCATTACCAGCGATACTTTTTCAATTACATTATAATAACCTTTATATATCATGGCAGAGGCCGCAAGGGCCATAATGAAAGCCCATGCATAAACAGGAAGAAAGGGGAAAAGCATGTGCAATACAATAGCAGTGCCTCCCAGTATGCCGCCTATCTGTATTATTTTAAGTGATGTTAATATGAATACAGTCCAGACAACCCAGTTAGCTTTTCCGGGGCGTGGGCCAGGTAATGTATTAAATGAATGCATGGCTGTTTTACCCGTTAATATGGCCTGGGTACCAAACTCAAGTTGTACGGCTACTTTTACAAGGCAACTGACAATGATGATCCAGAAAGCAATAAAGCCGGCTCTTGCACCCAATGTTGTGGTAGCTATTAATTCACCGGAGCCCACTATAGAAGCAGAGAGAATAAATCCCGGCCCGAGAAATTTTAATTTTTCCCGTAAAGAAGCCGGTGGTTCTTTAATGGTGCTTTCGGTTATTACATAAATATCTGCAGGCATAAGCGGTATTAATCTGGATATATAACTGGCCGATCCGGCCTCAGCGCCATTTTGATGGTATCGCCACGACTGAAACTGCCGAAAGTATAAGAGGCCAGGCCGAAATTTAATTTTACATTATTAACAGATGGAAAATTAATAATGCTGGTGGCAGGAACAGTGGCGGCTCCTGAAATACCGATGCCGGTTAATTTCAGAAATTCATTCCTGGTATATTTCATAATGGCAAAAGCTGGTTTATGAGATGATAAAAGGGAAGTTATGACTAAGTTAATTCTTCTGAAGAACTATTCATAAAATTGTAACAGACATACAATTTAATTCGTTTGCTTTGTTTTCAACCTCTGTACCTACCCCGGTTTCCGGAAGTTGCAAGATGCAATTGTTTATCCATCACCACAGTTTCAAATTCTGTTAGTGTAGCTATTTTAAAAGAGATCGTTACATTTTCGACGTAACACTTATACTCTTATTCTTATAAAGTAAAGAACCTGTCACCTCTACCTCCGGGAAAAACCCGCGTAACTATTAAAATACTTTATCTTTAATCATCACCAATTCGTAAGCTAACGATGCAGAAGTCTGAATTAATACCGGTCATCCTCGCAGTGATGCTGGTGAGTTTTATCCATTCAAATGCGCAGCAGAATACTATTGACCCAGTAGCGTCGCTATACTCCAATACACAGGTTGTATCAAATATAGAATACAAGAAATTTGATTCGGTTCATTTGCTGTTAGATGTATATGTGCCTGCCAAACGATTGGGTGAACCCCCATGGGTGGAATATTCAAACGAAAGAAAACCAACCTTGTTATTTTTACACGGCGGAGGCTGGACAAGTGGTGATAAGATATCCCGCTCACTTTTCCTGATGCCTTATGTAAGCAAAGGATGGTGCGTAGTAACAGCTAATTACAGGCATTTGAATCAAACAAGTCTTACCGGGATTATTGGCGATGCCCGCTCGGCGCTTAACTGGATATATGAAAATGCTGATAAATATAAATTTGATACCGCTAAAATAATCACATCAGGAGAATCAGCAGGCGGGCACCTCGCATTAATGGCCGGATTAGTGACAAACGATGATCCGTTTCAACAGGGAAACAAAAAAATAAACAGGTCTTTGAAGGTTGCCGGCATCATCAACTGGTTTGGTGTAGCTGATCTTGTAAAAGCTTCTGCATCCTGGGATGCCGGTTATTATAAGCTGGTTGCCGGAGAAAATGCCTCTGCGGGTAATATTTTAAATTTATCATCGCCTGTTAATTATATTACTTCTTCGTCACCACCAGTTATCACTATACATGGTGACCAGGATAAAGCAGCCCCCTATGACCAGGCCCCGTTGTTACATAACAAATTAAAGCAGGCCGGAGTAAAAAACTATTTGCTTACCATTACAGGGAAAAAACACGGGAACTTTGACAGCGAAGAGATGACAATAGCACAGAAAGAGATCTGGAATTTTTTAAAAGAAATTGGCATTCAATAAAAATAAATAGTACAACAAAAGGTTTAGAAAATCAATCTTCTGAGAATAAAATTCATTTCCCGTAATTTCAAAAATCTTTTATGACAGCCCCGCTATCCAATAAATCATTCCGGTTCCTGTTGCTGGCCACCTCCTTCATCATTTCTTCATTCAGCTATGCACAGCCGGTTGAACAATTTATTAAAGTTATTGTTGCGGCTGATCATGCTGATTGGGTATATACTACAGGTGAAAAAGTAAAGTTTACCATTACAATTTTGCAAAGCGGCAACACTTTAAAAGATGCAACCGTTAAATATGAGATTGGCCCTGAAAAAATGGAAGCGACAAAAAAAGATTCCCTTTCGCTGGCAAATGGCACATTGATCGTGGACGGAGGTACAATGAAAGAGCCCGGCTTCCTCCGTTGTATAGCAACAGCCAGCATTAATAACAAAACGTACCGCGGACTGGCAACCGCCGCTTTTGATCCGCAGTTGATAAAACCTGCAATGGCTAACCCTCCCGGTTTTATGGCTTATTGGGAGCAGGCCAAATCTGATCTTGCAAAAATTCCTATAGATGCCAGAATGACTCTGTTGCCGGATCGCTGTACAGAAAAGGTAAACGTATATCATGTAAACCTGCAGAATTTCAGAGCAGGAACAAGGTTGTATGGAATTTTATGTGTTCCCAAAAAAGAAGGAAAGTACCCGGCCATATTAAAGGTGCCGGGAGCCGGTGCACGGCCCTATAATGGTGATATTGCGACAGCCGAGAAAGGGTTTATCACTTTTGAGATCGGCATTCACGGTATCCCTGTCACTATGGATGTATCAGTTTATAATAATCTTATGGCCGGTGCCATTTCTGGATACTGGAACTATAACCTGGAAGATAAAGACAGGTATTATTATAAACGGGTGTATCTCGGTTGCGTTCGCGCCAATGATTTTATTGTAAGCCTGCCACAATACGATGGAAGTAATCTTGGAGTAACCGGTGGCAGTCAGGGTGGGGCATTGTCTATCATTACAGCAGCGTTGGATACAAGGGTAAAATACCTCGCTGCATTTTATCCAGCATTGTCTGATATGAGTGGTTACTTAAAAGGCCGTGCAGGCGGATGGCCTCATTTGTTTGATAAGAACAATCTTGCTTTTAATAATACAAAAGAAAAAATTGAAACAGCTGGTTATTATGATGTGGTGAATTTCGCACGGTTATTGAAAGTGCCCGGTATGTACAGCTGGGGCTTCAATGATGAAACCTGCCCGCCCACTTCTATGTATGCGGCGTATAATGTGATCACTGCATCCAAAGAACTGTTTCTTGCCCTGGAAACCGGCCACTGGACCTATCCGGAACAAACAGAAAAATTAATTAACTGGTTGGTATCAAAACTAAAAACGAATTAAGGTTATGTTTCTTGTTTTACCAGGCATGACCCAATACGGGAAGCAATTATTGTAAACTTAATCTAATGAAACGCTTAACACAGCCAGGGTTATTACTATTAATCGGGATCATTCTGCCTTTTACTGTTCCTGCACAAAAAGATTCAGCCGGGTATTTTTCTTCATTTGATAAGGTCAAAATCTATTATGAAGTGAAAGGAACAGGCAACCCGGTTTTATTGATTCATGGATTTACAGGCAAAGGCGGCGATTGGAAAAGAAAGCCATTGTACGATAGTTTATTGGCTAACGGCTTTAAAGTAATTATTGCTGACCTGAGAGGAAACGGGCTTTCTGATAAGCCGCATGAACCTGGAGCCTATGCCAATGATGCTGAAGCAAAAGACCTGATGGGGTTGTTGAAATATTTAGGTATAAAAAAATATGAAGCGGTTGGTTATTCCCGGGGTTCCATTATTCTTGCGAGGTTATTGGTATTTGATAAAAATATTACCAAGGCAGTGATCGGCGGAATGGGAACAGACTTTACTAATCCTCTCTGGCCGCGGCGTATTGGAATTTATGAGGCATTAATGTACGATTCGGTAAAAGGATACGACGATTTCCGAAAACGAATTGCCACCGACGGTTTAGACAGGCTGGCACTTGCTTACCAGCAAAAAGGACAGCCATCCACCAGTAAAGAAGAATTGGCAAAAGTGAAACAAAAAGTACTGATCATTTGCGGGGACCAGGATGAAGACAATGGTAAAGCACAGGATCTTCAGCAATTGATACCGGAATCAAAATTTGTAAGTGTGCCGGGTAATCATGGCTCAGCATCCGGCAGCTCAGTATTCGCGATGCAGGTGTTATCCTTCCTAAAAAAATAAAGGCCTTCTCATTTCAGAAACCGTTTGACGGAATTTCTTTGCTACTTCCCGGGGAGCTATAACCCGCAACCAATAAAAGGGATATGACAAATTTTATATTCATTTACTATTGCAGGTTCGGGTGCTTTATGTAAAGATAAAGCAGGAGAAATTTATAATTTTACTTACATTCATGCTCAGTTTCTTGTACACCTTTTATTTCTTATATTAATTGCTTGTAGTATGAACCGACGCGGTGCCGTTAAAAACCTCGTGATAGTTTCCGGTGGTTTGATCACACTCCCTTTCTGGATGGAGGCATGTGGCATAAGCGACAAGAACACGCATCTGTCTTCCTTTTCTCCGGCTGAACAGGATATGCTGTCAAAAATAACGGATACTATTATTCCTGCAGGTAATTCTGTTGGCGCTTTATCGGTTGGCGTAGATAAGTTTTTACAAAAAATAATTGATGACTGCCAGGAAAAAACTGTACAGGATAATGTAAAAAAACAATTGCAGGCATTGGAAGCATCTTCAAAAGCAACTCATGCAAAATCATTTGCTGCCTGTACCCCGCAGCAACGGCAGGAAGCACTGCTGAAATTTTCGGATTCAACCATCAAAGAGGAAAAAGATTTTTTTACTCTTATAAAATCGGAAACGATCCGTGGTTTTAATACATCACAGGAAGTAATGCAAAAATATCTTAATTATAAACTAGCACCGGGACATTACTACGGTTGCGTAGATTTAAAAGCATAAGATCATGCCAGATGATTCTGTAAAAAAAAGAACGTATGATGCTATAGTCATTGGATCGGGCGCCAGCGGCGGTTGGGCGGCAAAAGAGCTTTGCGATAAAGGTTTAAAAACATTAATACTTGAACGTGGCCGTGAAGTAAAGCATGGAGCAGATTATCCTACTGCTTCCAAAGCGCCC
>JAATGJ010000158.1 GCA_015654695.1 Chitinophagales bacterium
AATATAATCCGCTTGCGGAAAAATTTCCGGCGACTTAAGTATCACATCCCTGTAGCGGCCCACATCGCCACTGAACGTCAGCCTTGTTTCTTTTCCGCCTGCCTGCCGGTCAGGCAGGTTCTCATTTACTTTTATATGAACACAGGCGCTTCCTATAATATGGCCCGCATCGGTAAACATGGCTTTTATACCCTCTGTTACATCATACCATATCCCGTAATCCACTTCCACAAAATTATCCATACACCTTTTCGCATCTTCCAGTGTATATAATGGTGGCAGGTATATCGCTCCCTGTGAAGCTCTACGCTTGTTAGCATACTTTACTTCATCTTCCTGTATCTCCGCAGAATCTTCCAGCAATATACCGGCGAGCTCCCGGGTAGCAGGCGTACAAAATATTTTTCCCCCGAAACCTTCCTTCACTAATTTGGGAATAAGCCCGCAATGATCAATATGCGCATGAGAAAGGATCATTACATCTACTTCCTGCGGATCAAAACCAAAATCCCGGTTCAATGTATCCGTCTCATTGCCCATGCCCTGGAACAAACCGCAGTCAAGCAACAATTTTTTACCATTGCTCAGCGTCAATAAATGTTTTGAACCTGTTACCGTTCTTGCCGCACCGTGAAAAGCTATTTTCATAATATCCCTCCGTCCGCCATCGGCGTAGAACTTAGGTTCCCAGCCTTTGGAGATTCTTTAATAGTTAAAAATTATTTTAGATGACTGTTCGCATATACCAACCCTATCGCCACTTTAGGAACGTAGTGTCCGTCGTGGTTCTTCGTGTTCTTTGTACTCCAATATTTTTGTAACACGACCAACACAAAGTGCGACACAAAGAACACAAATGCTTCATTGGTTTTATTTATTTCCTTGCCTTGAAAGACCAGGTAATAAAAAATTCCGCTACCAGTTCTCCTTTCTCATTCGTTCCTGTTGACCGTGCCCTTATAGATTTTGCCTCACCGGATGCGATACTATCTTCAATTGTTTGCCGGATCAATTCACCATCCACGCATACAAAACGGGTAGTATCAGCAGCTTTTTTAAAATACTCGCCTTCCACTTTTACTACCAGCATCGAAACAGCGGGCTTTCTTTTATACAAATGTGTAAGCGCTAACGCACCGGTACTCATTTCAGCAGCCATCGCCAAACAGGCAAAATAGGTAGAGCGAAAAGGATTTTTTGAAAACCATTTATAAGGAACAGTGACCACGCATTTTTTTTCATCCACCTCTCTTACCCTTACCCCGGCAAAATAAGCGCTGGGAAGTTTAGTCAATAAAAATAACCTGAACTTCAGGGGATGCTTCATCAGGCTGATAAATGCAGTTGCGCCGGGATTCGTCATTGTTCTTTGTATTGTGCGGGATCTAATGCGGCAGGCCGCCAGTCCTTGAAAAAATCGGCAACAGCATCCTTCTTATACCCTTTTTTTCCATCTTCAAGATAACCGGAATTCTGTGTATGCAATAATTTGCCTGTTCCATCCAGTATCAGAAAAACAGGATAGCCAAACCGTTGCGGGTAACTATATTTCGCCAGCAGTTTTTCATTCTTGTTCTCTTCGCTATAGTTCAGGTGATACACTATATAGTTATCTTTTATCAGCGAATCAATGCTGCTGTCGTTTGTTACAAAATCATTGAACCGGGCGCACCAGATACACCAGTTGCCGCCAACCTGTATAAATACATGCTTCCCTTCCGCCTTAGCTTTTTTCACGGCTTCGCTTATCTTTTGTTCAGCGTTTTCGGTGGGTTTGTACAGGTTAAACTTTTTCAGGTCCTGCGAAAAAGATACGGAGGCGATAACAACAGCCATCACCAGCAAAATATTTCTCTTCATTAAAATCATTTTATCAAAGTCACCTGCCTGCCGGCAGGCCAATGGTTATTTTTTATCAATCGCCACTACACAAGCTACCGCTTTATTATCGTTGGCATTCACTTTAAAATAGATCCTTCCATCCCCCGTAGTAGTATATGCTGATGAGCGGATAAGGATACTTTGCAACGCCTCATTTACTTTTCCCTGGTAGTCAGGCCTGCTGCTGTTGCTGATCGCCTTGTTAAGCTCGTTGTAATCCAGTTCATCTTTACTTACCACGATAGCTATATAATCCCTGTTGCCCAGGTTGTCGGCTTCCATAGATTGCGCTTTCGGAAATAAACGATAACCCGTAATGCCGCAATAAGGTGAATGTTTGGAAACTGTCTCTCCCTGTTTCAGGTAAGGAAATAAAACATAACTGCTGTTATTCGTCTCCATTCCAAAAACATAGATATAGCATTCCGTTGCGTTTTCAATGGACATTTTAAACCTTGTTCCAATGGCGATAGGAGTTGTTGTCTGAAATAAATTGCCGTTAGTTACTTTCAGTGGTATATTTTTTTTATCACCGTCGTTTCTTACCAGGCCGATAGTACATTCCAGCGGGATATTGGCGACTTCACTGCGCTTGGGTAATGGATCAATGCCGTATGCTTCTTTCACGTATGTTTTAAAATCACCGTATTGCACCCAGCCCACTCCGTCCTTACCCCATTTTTCACTCCAGCTATTCATGATCTGGAAAGCCCCGCCGAATTTATTGTCATCATACCCGATCACACACATCGCATGACCGCCCATTCCCATTTGAGATGCATCCATACCTTCCGGCTGCCACAGTTCCCGCCCCATCATATTTTGCATAAAACTCTGGCCCACCATCATGCCTATCACTACCGGCGCGTCTTTTGCCAGGTGTTCTTTAACAGCCCTTACGCTTATCGCGTTGATATTATCACCGCTGGTTAAGCGTGTAAATCCATGAATAGTATTTTGACGACCCGCGCTTACATCACCTGAACCGGGCATACGATCGCAATCCTGGTCGGAATAGGGATACTGGCTCAAGGGAACACCGCCATTTTTTTGCATAGCCTCCATCGCTCTTTGTACATAAGAACCCTGGCATCCATCGAGCTTTATCTGGTTGTATAAATAAGAAGGACTGAAAGCGATAGAAGCCGGATCTTCATGCGTAGCCGCAGCTTTCAAAATAGTTTGTGCTGCATACGCACTGCTCCACGCTACACAACTCCCCTGCTGCCCCTGGTCGCCGCGGGGCGGGGCATATCGTAAAAGAGAAACGGCTTCAGGCAAAGCGTTTTTTGAACTGGTTTCATCCAGTTCTTCATATACAGAAGCTTTCTTAAATTCATCCTTATCAAAGCTATAACCACTTTCTGAAAATTTGGAAATCGTTTCTGTGATATTACTCATATTACAACCGCCTTTTCCCACCAGGAAATAAGCTCCCACGCCAAGTATCAGCAAAATAAAAATCCCTTTGCCTTTGAATAAACCAAGAAGTAAAGGCAATAATGCACCCAGTCCACCACCACCGCCGGGCCGGTTGCCACCACCTCCTCTATCATCATTATAATCATTCTGATCTTTGTCCTGCGGATCGTCAGTCATTCGGATAGGCATACCGTTTTGTTTTAATGGTAAATTGGTGAACTAAAAGTAGGAAGTTCGTCCCAATTTGAACCGCCAAAGATTTAAAATTGTTTTTACCTCTTATTGACACCATTTGTGAAAAAGAATCGTCAATTTTGAAATATACCGGTATTACGTATGAAAAAATATCTTTCAGCTATCCTTATCGCCATCCTTCCGGCTATAGCAGGGTTTTCACAGAAAGTTTCTTCCAAACTTATATTTACACAGGGACAAACCTTCCGTATAAAAACGGAATTAAAAACTACGGTATCGCAGGAAGCCATGGGAAATGCCATAGATTTTGTATCTAACGGGGCCGCCATACATGTATATAAAGTAACGAATACCACGGATGATAACAGCACGCTTCACCACGAAGTAAAACAGCTCAGCTTCAATTTTGATGGCATGGGTACCAAACGTTCTTTTGATTCAGGTAATAAAAAAGACACGGAAGGACCTTTTGGAGCGGCGGCAAAAGATATATTAAGTAAGTCCTATGATATGATCATTGATCCCGCCGGTAAAGCATTGGTGATAAAACCCGAAAAAATAGAACTCGTTAAGATAGATGATCGCCTGGCGATTGTTTTCAATATGCTCAAAGATGTGACACATGTCGTTTATCCTCCTAAAAAAAATGAAGCGAGTTTTTTTAAAGTATTGCCTGATACAGCGGTAGGTATAAATGATAGCTGGACGGAAATAAGTGAAAATGAAAACGGGAAAGTCAGTACGGTCTATACATTATCGGCGATTACTGACTCCACCATCATTATAGACCTGAAAGGAAAATCCTCCTCTGTTACCAAAGCGGAAATGATGGGGACGCCCACTACTACTTCCATGAGCAATAGCTATACAGGAAAAGTCATCCTCGATAAAACAACAGGTATCATTCGTGAAAAAACGATTATCACCGAATCAAATGGCAGTACGGAAGCCATGGGGGGAAATATGCCGGTGACATCCAAGACTACTATTACTATTTATGTAAACGCTGTCCAGTAGATAATATCAGAACTTAATTTCTACCTGGTTCTTCAGCAGATCATCCCAGTTATCCCTGCGTCGTATAATATGCCCCTTACCCTCTTTCAGCATCACTTCAGCCGGCTTTAACCGTGAATTAAAATTGGAAGACATTTCAAAACCATACGCCCCGGCATTATAAAAAACAAGATAATCGCCTTCACGTACTTCATTCAGTTTTCTCTCCCAGGCAAAAGTGTCGGTTTCACAGATATTACCGACAATAGAATATTTTTTTTCCTCTCCATCGGGGTTACTGATATTTTCAATACGATGATAGGAATCATAAAACATCGGGCGGATCAGGTGATTGAAACCACTGTTTACACTAACAAAAGTAGTAGCGGCTGTTTCCTTCATCACGTTTACCTGTGTAATGAAATAACCACACTCACTTACGATAAACTTACCCGGCTCAAACCATATCTGCAGGTTCTTCGCCTGCGGGTGATTATCAAAAGCTTCTTTTACTTTCTGCGCCACTATATCTATATCTATCTCCTCATCTCCTTTTTTATACGGCACGTTGAATCCGCCGCCAAGATCAACAGACTTTAATTCGTGGAAATACGGGATGATGTCAAACAATACTTCAATACCCTTTACAAATACATCCGCATCTTTTATATCGCTTCCCGTATGAATATGCAGGTCGGTGATAAAAATAGTATTCTGATTAACAACCTCGAGTATTTTATCCAGTTGATCAATAGGTATCCCAAACTTACTTTTATCATGACCGGTTGATATTTTTAAATTTCCTCCCGCCATAATATTAGGCCGCAGGCGAATACCTACCGGGTAGCTATGACCATACTTTTTCCCAAACTTTTCCAGGTTGGATAAACTGTCAATATTAATATTCACACGAAGATTCACCGCCTCTTCTATTTCATCAAAGCCGATCCCGTTGGATGTGTATAAAACCTGTTGTGGTAAAAATCCAGCATGGAGCGCCAGCTTTGCTTCGTTGATAGAACTGCAGTCTATATTAGCGCCGGTAGATTTGATGTATTTAAGAATGCTGACATTGGTCAGCGCTTTACAGGCGTAAAAGAAAACAACATTGCTTCCGCTGAAAGCGGTGGCCAGTTTTTCATACTGTTCTTTTATTTTCTCTGCATGATAAACATATAACGGGGTTCCGAATTCCCTGGCTAACTGGCTTAATTGTTCGTTGGATAATTGCTGCGGCATGCAGGCGAAGATAAATAAGGCGTGTCACCGTTCCAAAACAGTAGCACGCCTCACCGTTTAGCCATTTATTTATGCGTTGTTTTCTTCGTCGTTTTCGTTCTCTATCAGTTCGCCTTCTTCCGTCACAGAAAGCAATACTTCTTCTTCAGCCTCAGCGTCTGTGTCTTTCTCTTCAGTCTTTGGCGCTTCCAATTCAGTATTCCTGATGAGCGTCTGCTCTACCAGTTGTTCAGCCAGTACTTCTTTGATCTTTGGCAGTTCGTCAGCCGAGTTGATACCAAAGTAATCCATAAAAGTTCTGGAAGTAGCATACACCAATGGATGACCCGGCAGCTTTTCATTACGGCCGCTGATGATGATCAGTTCTTTCTCCAATAATTTCTGCACTGCATAATCGGAGCTAACGCCGCGAATAGATTCGATCTCACCCTTAGTGACAGGTTGTTTGTACGCTACGATAGCCAGCGTTTCCAATGACGCGGCGGAAAGGCGTTTTAAAAACTTTTCGCCATTTAGCTGGGCTACTGTTTTATGATACTCTTTCTTGGTAAGAAATTGCCAGCCGCCGCCGCTCTGCTTCATTTCAAATGGATAGAACTCGGAACCGTATTTCTCAGTAATGCCTTCAATAGCCGATTCTACCTGGTCCAGCGTGATCTTATCATCCATAAAGGCGAATGCGTTATTCACCAGTTCGGTGATCTCAAGGGAAGTTAAAGGCTTATCACTTGCGAAGATTAATGATTCTATATGTGGTATCAGATTAGTTAATTCCATTCCCAATCCCCAAAAGGGGTATTTTTTGTATTCTACTGTTGTAGAGTGTTGTTATAAAATCCTGACTAAAATGTCTGTACGTATCGAATGACGAAATTACAATAGGTGAGCTGAAGCCTAAAACACACTTATCAACATTTTCCACAAGGAAAACTGCAAAACTTAAAGGTATATCATGACGTAAATTCATTTTTGAACACGGATAACACAGCCTGTCCCGCAAAGCGGGAGATCAGACGGATTTTTTAGTGATTTATACCAATTAGACATGAAAAAAATATCTTTCAACGCTGAACTAATCGCAAAATCTTTTACCACAATAGGCACATAGAAACATAAAAATACACACATAGAACTCTATGCGAAAACCTATGTGCCTATGTTTCTCCTATGTGTTTCAAAATAAAAGTTTTAATCACCTTAAAGTACGTGCTTTAGTATCGTTTAAATGTCCAGTTAGTATTATTCTGCTTCGCAGAATTCGGGTGTACTATTTCTGCAAGTTCACCAAACTGGTAATCCTTCTTTCTGCCAGGCAGAAAAAATCCGTGTTTATCCGTTACTTCCGTGTCATCCGTGTGCCTGTATTTGTGGATACACGATCAGTCGAATGAAGATGGGAAAAAAGGACAGGGGTTTAGCCTTGAAGAGCAGCAGCACCACTAACGATCTCTGTCAGTTCAGTAGTAATAGCAGCCTGTCTTGCCCGGTTGTAAGAAATCTTTAATGAGCGCAGCATCTCATTCGCGTTTTCGCTGGCCTTGTCCATAGCGGTCATGCGTGCCCCGTGTTCGGAAGCATTGGAGTCCAGTACTGCTTTATATAATTGTGTATTGAGGATCTTCGGCATTAATTCCTTTACCAGTTCTTCTTTCGAAGGGTCATAAATAAAATCAGCTTTTACAGCGCCCGCTTTTTTTGCCACTTTAGGTATGGGCAAAAATCTTTCCACTTCAAATTTTTGCGTCGCAGCATTTTTAAATTGGCTGTACACGATCTCCACCACATCAAACTGTTTTTCTTCAAATGCTTTCATAGCGGCCTGCGCAGCTTTCTGCACATTTTCAAAGGTCAGGTGCAGGAAAATATCCTTATACGTAGCGTCAGCTTTATAATTATTCTTCAGGAAAAACTCGTACCCTTTCTTACCAATATTCCAGATAGCAACATTTCCTTTCTTATGCTGCGCTGCATATTTCTCCGCGATAGTGGCATTGGCCAGTTTGATCACATTGGCGTTAAAAGCACCGGCCAGGCCGCGGTCGCTGGTGATAACAATAAACAATACATTTTCTATGGGTCGTTCTGCTGCCAGCGACATACCCACTTCCCCTTCACTGTTGCTGACGATATTACTCAGCATTTCCTGTAATTTCCTGGCATACGGACGCATCTGGATGATAGCATCCTGCGCACGGCGTAGTTTAGCGGCGCTCACCATCTTCATTGCCTTCGTGATCTGCTGCGTACTTTGTACTGACTTGATGCGGTTACGTACTTCTTTAAGTTGTCCGGCCATTCCTCGAGATTTAAAGTTTTATTCTGGCCGCAAAAGTAAGGGGTGAATGGTAAAATTCCATACACAAATAAAGAAGATTCGGCTAAAGCCTATCAGATAATGACAAACTATTTTGTCCCTGCTTTAAAGAGCAGGGCAATATCCCTCATATTGCCACTCCCTTTAGGGATTGGGCAATAGATTTTCACACATTCTCCGGGCTTTACCCCAACATTTTAAACCCATATTTTTTCATAAACTCATCATACTCATCTGCAAAAGTTTTCTTTTGATGATGCTTAACCTGGTTATCTATATAAGCTCTGACATTATCCAACCCGGACTCACTCACAGAAACAGCAAAATATTCATCCTGCCATTCAAGCCTCTCTGTTTTAAAACCTGATTTATTATTGAACCAAAAAGAAGACTCTCCTTTAATTAATTGAGCTATTTTCTCAATAGTTTGATCAGAGCCGAGGGAAATAAGGCAATGCACATGATCATAATAGCCATTTATCCTGTCTAAGTAAATATCCTTTGTTCGAGCATTTTGTCTTATGTGATCAAAGAGAATTTCTCTGAATTCATTTTTAAGAGTGGGCTGCCTGTACTTAGTTGACCACACAAAATGAATCCATACGCGGATGTAAGGCATTTTTTTCTTTAAGATAAGAAGATTGGGCTAAAGCCCCTTAAAGGATGAGAAACTATTTTTATCCCTGCTTTGAAGAGCAGGGCAATAACACTCCCCTCATATTGTAACTCGCTTCAAGATTTTCAACACATTTATATTGCCACTCCCTTCTTATTTGGCTCTCCCTTCTTATTGCCTCTCCCTTCTTATTGCCTCTCCCTTCTTATTGCCTCTCCCTTCTTACTGCCTGTCCCTTTAGGGAGTGGACAATAGTAGATTCTCACACATTTTCCCGGGCTTTAGCCCAATAGCTTAAATCCAAGATTAGATGAATCAATACAGGAAAACATATGAAAGAAAGACCTTAGGCCGCCGGTTAATCCTTCAACTCAAATTCCCTTTTTAGTTCATAAGAGACCGAAAGGGTCCCTCCTTCCCTTGTCCCATTCTTTACCCGTTTCTCATCTTCTTTCGATATTTCCAAATGAACAGGCCCGTTAGCCAAAGAAGCCAGGTCTGCTTTTGTAATGACAATACGTCCATGGGTAACCGTATCAATCCGGCTGATACCTTCACTGAAAGAAGCCGTGTCAGTCATCATCACCCTCACATAATCTTTAGGAGCCAGGCCATCCAGTTCAAACACGAGGTCAGCACGGTTTATTACAGCGGGTACAGTTGTCTTTAAACGGATTGGGTAAAAGCTGAATTCCTCTTTATATTCTTTTTGATCAGCATTGGTAAATACAATAGTATGACGGCCCGCAAAATCATTCACCGGTTTTGTTATTTCATAGAAGGCGCCGTTCATTTTAGAACTGTCCGCCTGCATAGCTATACCGTCCAATGTGACTTTGCTTGAATCCTGCAGTAATAATGTAGTGCCATTAGGTCCTGCAAAACGGTATTGCAGCTTCACCGTGATATAACCGCTTTCTTCATCGCCCCAGACCCTGTAATCAAAATAAATGGATTCAGGGTTCACATCTTTACTATTACCGGTCTCGTTGCTGGTACAGGAACTGGTAAAAACGATACACGAAAGAAAAAGAAAAGTAAAAACCCTGTTCATAAACATTCAATTTGAACTTAATTCCCAAAACGAAGGAAAGGTACGTTAATGAAAGCCAAAATATTTTGCTGTCAACTTTGGTAGTGTCTCAGTTTAAAAAAAATTATGAAACACGGAGGCACCAGGGCAGGAAGACACGAAGGACTAAAAAGGCTTTGTGCCTCTGTGCCTTACTGTCTTTGTGTTTCAATAATGAGGAAATCCCAATTGAGGCACTACCCAACTTCTCTCTGCACTCCGCCTGCGCCTCCCTACCCCCGACTCCTCACTAATTCTCTTATCTTTGCCTCCCCCGGTAAACAGGGACAAGTTCTGTCAAAATGGCTTGCAACTGCTGTGTAGCACCCTTTTTGACCGGCTAAATATCTTTTGATAACTATATTATCTATATAATACCCAATAACACTAATCATGCTTGGTTTTATTTCCAAAATTTTTGGCGGCAATAAGTCGGAGAAGGACGTAAAAAAAATGCTCCCCATTGTTGAAAAGGTCAGACAACATTTTACCGCTTATGCATCACTCACCAATGACGAACTCCGTAATAAAACACAGGAGTTCCGCCAGCGTATAAAAGATCATCTGGCTGAGATAGATGCAGAAATAGCGGCAAAGAATAAAGCGGCCGACGAACTTCCTTTCAATGACCTCATGGGTAAAGATGCTATTTACCAGGAAGTGGACAAGCTCAAAAAAGACCGGGATAAAAAAATTGAAGAAGCGCTCACTGATATCATGCCGGAAGCCTTCGCCGTGGTAAAAGATACCGCCCGTCGCTTTAAGGAAAATGCAGACCTGCCTGCCGGACAGGCAGGGATCGTTTCCACCGCCACGCAGTTAGACCGCGACCTCAGTGTAAAGAAAGATTACATCACTATTGATGGCGATAAAGCTATTTATAAAAATACATGGACAGCCGGTGGCGGACAGGTCACCTGGAACATGGTGCACTATGATGTACAGTTGATCGGTGGCGCCGTATTACATTCCGGCAAAATATCCGAGATGGCAACCGGTGAAGGTAAAACCCTTGTTTCTACTTTACCCGCTTATTTAAATGCATTACCCGGCGAAGGTGTTCATATCGTAACGGTCAATGATTACCTCGCCCGCCGTGACCAGGAATGGAACGGAACCATCTTTGAATGGCTTGGATTAAAAGTGGATTGTATTGACAAGCACCAGCCCAATACAGAAGAAAGAAGACAGGCTTACCTCGCAGATATCACCTATGGTACTAATAACGAATTTGGTTTTGACTATCTCCGTGATAACATGGTGCATTCTCCTGAAGAGATGGTACAGCGTAAACACCATTTCGCCATGGTGGATGAAGTGGATTCCGTATTGATTGATGATGCAAGAACGCCGTTGATCATATCAGGCCCTGTACCAAGAGGAGATGACCAGCAATTTCATGTACACAAACCCAGGATACTGCAACTGGTACAGGAGCAGGAACGTATTGTTCGTGCTTCACTCAATGAAGCAAAGAAATTATTTGAAAAAGGAGAAGATGATCCAAAGACCGGTGGCTTGTTTTTATTTCGTGCCCATCGCGGTTTACCTAAATACGGGCCGGTTATCAAATTCTTAAGTGAACCGGGCAACAGGGTAAAGATGCAGAAAGCGGAAAATTTCTATATGCAGGATCAGTCGCGCAATATGAAAGTCGTGGATCAGGAACTGCTTTTCTATATTGATGAAAAACAAAATTCCGTTGACCTGACCGATAAAGGCCTTAACGTCATCACCCGTTCCGGTGAAGATCCTGAATTCTTTGTGTTACCGGATATCGGTGTCAAGCTCGCCGAAGTAGAAAAGGATGCATCCACACAGGAAGAAAAATTACAACAGAAAGAAGCCCTGCTCAATGACTATGCGCAGAAAGCAGACCGCATACATACGGTGCAGCAATTATTAAAAGCCTATTCCCTGTTTGAAAAAGATGTGGAATATGTAGTCATTGACGGCGCTATAAAAATTGTAGATGAACAAACAGGCCGCATCATGGAAGGCCGCCGCTACAGTGATGGCCTGCACCAGGCATTGGAAGCGAAAGAAAATGTAAAGATCGAAGCCGCTACACAAACCTATGCCACCGTTACTTTGCAGAATTACTTCCGTATGTACCACAAGCTGGCCGGTATGACGGGTACTGCCGAAACCGAAGCAGCGGAACTCTGGAGCATCTATAAATTAGATGTGGTCACCATCCCTACCAATATACCCATGATCCGTATAGACAGGCAGGACCTTGTCTATAAAACAAAAAGAGAAAAATTCAAAGCGGCTATTGATGAAATAGAAGCCTTGCGTAATGCGGGAAGGCCTGTCCTCGTAGGTACTACATCGGTGGAGATAAGTGAGTTGCTCAGCCGTATGCTGCAGCAAAAAAAGATCACGCATAAGGTATTGAATGCAAAACAACATGCCCACGAAGCGCAGATAGTAGCCGAAGCGGGTTTGCCCGGCGCTGTTACTATCGCTACCAATATGGCAGGCCGTGGTACGGATATCAAACTCGGACCCGGTGTAAAAGATGCGGGAGGTTTAGCCATCATTGGTACGGAAAGACATGAAAGCCGCCGTGTGGACAGGCAGTTGCGTGGCCGTGCGGGACGGCAGGGCGATCCCGGTACTTCTCAATTCTATGTATCGCTGGAAGATGACCTCATGCGTATGTTCGGCAGCGAACGTATTGCCGGTTTGATGGATAAGCTGGGATATAAGGAAGGCGATGTGATACAGCATAGCATGATCAGCAACAGCATTCAGCGGGCGCAAAAGAAAGTAGAAGAAAACAATTTTGGTATCCGTAAAAGATTGCTGGAGTATGATGATGTAATGAATGCACAGCGTAACGGGGTATATGGCAAACGCCAGCATGCATTGTTTGGCGAAAGGCTGGGACTGGATATTGATAACGCTTTCTACGTAGTAGCGGAAGGCCTGTTAAGCGGTTTCCGCGAACAGGAAGATTTTGAAGGTTTCAAACTGGCCTGTATCGTCAACTTTGGATTGGATACTAAGATCGAAGAAGAAGAATTTAAAAGAGGCGACCTGAATACGGTGATTGATAAACTGTACAATGAAGCCACTGAAAATTACCACCGCCATAAAGAAGACATGAAAAAACAGGTGATCCCTGTTTTTAAAAACATACGGTTGACACAGGGCAGTCATATAGAGAATGTGGTAGTGCCCGTTACCGATGGCAGAAAGACCCTGAATGTACTGGCGCCGCTTGACAAAACACTCAGCTCACAGGGAGAGGAAGTAGCGGGTTCATTGGAAAAGACCATCACCTTAGTGGTCATTGATGATGCGTGGAAAGAACATCTCCGTGCAATGGATGATTTGAAACAAAGTGTGCAGACAGCCTACCTGGAACAAAAAGATCCATTGGTGATCTATAAAATGGAAGCCTACCAGTTGTTCCGTAATATGAACAGCGAAGTAAATAAAGATATTGTTTCCTTTCTCTGCCATGCTTCTATTCCCATACAGCAGGAACCTGGTAGCCGGGAGGCTACAATGCAGTTAAAAGAAGGCCGCCAGGAAAAAACTGATTACAGTAAAATGCGGGCTAATAAAGACGAGGTGGATGCAGCAGGCCAGGAATATGGCGCCAATGAAAGAGATAAATACGAACCCGGCGGAGGTGGCGATGTGGCTGTAAAACAGGAACCGATTAAGGTTGCTCCGAAGATTGGAAGGAATGATCCTTGTCCTTGTGGCAGCGGGAAGAAGTATAAAAACTGTCACGGAAAAGACACTTAGTAGCCTGCCCTGAGCAGCGCGAAGGGTCATTGCGAGCACAGCGAAGCAAACGAAGACGTCATTGCGAGGAACGAAGGGTCGGTTCGTGTGTTGGCGTTACGAAGCAATCTGCTCAATTGACGCAACGAAGCAAAAGAATACGATGCCCCGAAATTATCGGGGCATTTTTTTTATGAGCCCAGCAGTAGTGCTACTATCATCGTCTGTTGCACTCTTCGTGGTCTGTAATTCTATTGAGCTTATCGAAATATCAGCATTTCTTTGGTTAATTGTCAAAAAGCTTTACCTTAGAAATTCTTTAGCACCTTATTCTATCCTTCTCCCTATTAATTCCTTATAGGTAATTAGCAAGTAAAAATTATTGTTGGTTTATAAGACACAAATAAAGGCCTAATTAAAAGGCTTGCTTATTCCGCTATTTTTATTTTATAAATATTCCCATATGAAGAGAATTTTGTCAATCGCAGTTAATAAGTCTTCTTTCTTTAATGATACCACTAAAATAGAGTTCTCACCGAACCTTAATTGTATAATGGGAGGACGTGGAACAGGAAAGTCAACCCTGCTACATTTTCTTATTGCTACGTTCGATGGCAAAGCTGAGGATAATAAAACTACCTATTCAATACTGAAGAATAATCTAGGCCCAGGCATTGTGACAGTGATTATGGAAGATAACGAAGGAAAAAGATATAAAATTCAAAAAAGTATAGATGAGTTACCGCAATGTTATTCGATGCCTGGCGATAAACTGGTCTCCTATAAAAGTATTCGCAATTTAGTTAACTGTGACTTCTACAAATCCCAATCAATTGAAGAGATTGGTAAAAATAGTAACGATAGGCTTGAATTAATAGATAAAATGTTAGAAGAAGACAAAGCGAGTCTTTTGCAGGGAATGGAAGATATAAAAATGAAACTAGAAGAAAATGCGAAAGCGATTAAATCTGAAAATCTGAGGATTAGGCAGTTTCAAAATGCAATCACTCAATATGAAGGTATTGATGATGAACTTAAGAAACTACTAGAAGGCAAACCGGATGATATTGATAAAAAAGAAGAACAGAAGTTTGAGGTAGAGGACAAGAATGAAAAGCTTCGAGCATCTGAGATGCGATATGTCAAAGCGGTGAATATTGCCCTCAGCGAGCACGAGGAAAAAATCCAATCAGAAATTATTCAACTCAACGAGTCGGGAGCAATTTCTTCCAGGGTTGACACATTTATCAATAAAAACCAGATTACTCTTATTGATGGTGATTTTAAATCTGCCTTGCAAAAAGCGGGGAAGTTGTTAAACGATGCATCTAAAGTAATTACAGATGCAATAGATCGTATTGACTCATATCAGATTAAGCTAGAAAAGATTCATTTGGGCCAACAGAACGAGTTTGCCAAAATGAAACAGAAAATTGAAAAACATAAGCAATACTATACAAAATGGAACGGCATTACAAAACGTGTTGATGAAAAAAATGCGATTATCGAAAATGTGAAAAAGATTGAAGAACGAAGGAATAAAATAAAAAAGACACGAAAGGAACTAGTTAAGGGGTTTATTGATTTGTCAAAGAGGTTGTTTGAAATTAGGAAATCCAAAGTAGATATTATTAATGCCCAATTTGGAGGTTCGATTAAAGTTACTTTAAAAGCGGGAGCTATTACCGATGACTATGACCAAGCACTTCGAAATGCCTTAAAAGGATCAAATATGAAGTATAATACGCTTGTTAATAGTATAGTTGAAAACTTCACCCCTCAACGTTTCGCCGAGATCATTCACGCTAAAGATTTGGATGCTTTGAAAAAGATTGAAAATATTGACAAAGAACGGTCAAATGCAATCATTGCTGCACTTGCCGAGACTGAGGCTCTTTATGAACTGGAATGTATTTATTGCCCCGACTATCCCGAGTTTCTCCTTAAGATAGATGATAAAGGAAATCCGAAATCCTCCTCAAAAGGCAATTATAAAAAGTCTGAGGATCTATCCACAGGCCAACGCTGCACAACTGTATTGCCCATAATTTTTGCTGTCTCGAATAATCCTCTGGTCATTGATCAACCTGAAGACAACCTAGACAATAAATATATATCGGATACAATTCATAAAATCATCCGAGAACAAAAAGAGAATCGCCAACTTATATTCATCACGCACAATCCGAATATACCAGTATTATCAGATGCGGAGCATAATGTTTTTCTGGCTTATGAAAATAAAAGATCGGCAGTGGATATTAAAGGTTCGATTGAAGACGTCAAGTCGAGTATTCTCAATCTCATGGAAGGTGGGAAAGATGCATTCAAAAAAAGGGAAGAACTTTACGAGGAGGAATTGAATGGCTAGTAAAGAATATTATATCAAAAAGCTCGAAGAAGCTATCGAACAGCAGGACCCTCTGCTTATTCAAAATCTAATCACAGAGTTAAATGCACTATCTGCATCTGAAAAAAAGCCTTTGAAGGCCTTATATGCAAAAATAGAAGAAGACCTATTCACAATTGATCTTGAACCGCCCATGAATTACGATTTGCAAAACTTTGTTTTGGCGGCATCCGTTAATTCAGTAGGTGGGAAAATCGCAAAAGGCAAACATACAGGCGGAAACGGTGTTAAAAAGCAGGTTAAAGATATCAATGAAGTATTTATTAAGTTCTATAATACGTCCCAGGAAATATTTACTGATCTTAAGTATCATTTCCTGTTTCACTTAAACAATCCAAGCTACGAAGAAGTTGGCCTGTTGATATTAACAGATGAAGGTTTGAAAGATAATCCTTTGGTAGAGCGAATTGTAAAAGACAATAGGGATATTACGCCCCAAAAGTTTTCTACCAGTGAGTTTCTTGATATGGTTAAGAAAAGGCCAGAATTATTAGAGTCGCAATATTTAGTGTTATTTGTAACTTCTCCTACTTACGGTGATGCTTCAAATCTCAGACGTCAACTGGAAGAATTATTCAGTAACTTTGAAAAGGGGTCAATAATTAAAGTTCGTAACAAAGTTGTCTCAACAACGGATGATTACATCTACGGAAGCCCCGATAACCAATTATACGATCAAATTGCTAAGATCACTTCCAATTTTTTAAACAATAAGGCTATCACCCATGAAGAGGAAAAAATCATCAAAATTGCTCTAAGTTCAAATACGGCAATTACAGACTATAAAATATTAAAAGCAGGCTTTAGTGGAGCGAAAGTTATTGAAGTAAAGCCTATACGGTACTCAGTAAATCAAACTCCTATTAGGTTTGTAATTAAGTTTGCTGAGAAAACTAAAGAGAGCAAGCTCTATTTGGAGAGTGAGGCCTTCAAAAGATGTGTTCAAGAATTTAAAATACCTGATTACACATGTGAATACATTGATACCGTCCAATATGAAGCAATCAAATATAATTATGCGTCTTCTGACAGTATCATCGATTCTCATTCTTTTGCAAACCTGATTGATGACAGCCTCACAGATACTCCCAAGCACAGCCATAATTTACGCGAGTGCATATCAGAACTGTTTGAATGCCCTATTCTTTCTAAATGGTCAGCAGTAGAAATAAGAGCAAAGTCAATCGAGGAAATTTATAATCGATATCTTGTCGACAATAAAATTTTGGTATGGATTTCAAAGCTTGAAGGTGAAAATAATGAAAAAATAAAAAGCTCAGATTTTTGGAAGAAGTTTTCTCGAATACTTAAACATATAATAGAGTATAAAGAGAAGATTTGTCATGGTGATCTTCACAGTGAGAATTTTTTTAAAGACAAACATGACGTGTATTTAATAGACTTTGGATATACTAGCGAAAATCATGCAGTGATTGATCATAGTACCCTCGAAGCTTCAATCAAATTCAAGCACATTCCTGCCTATATACCATATAGTGAACTGATCGAGGTCGAAAAACAGTGCCTTTCCCCTGATTCCTTTTCTACAAGTTTTGATTTTTCATTTTTTAATAGACCTCAACTTCGAAAATTGTATGAATTGATTGCTCTGATAAGACAAAAGGCTGCTCAAGACCTAACCCATAGTTCTAACCATCTAGATTATTTGATCTCATTATTTATTATTACTGTTCGACAAATTCAATATAAAGATTTAAACCAACGCTATGCATGGGAATCTGCAAAGCTTTTAGCTAATCATATAGACGTTTTGCTATAGCTTGTTGGCTTCCTCCGAAATTTGAAAACAAATGAAAAAGTAATAGCAATAAGTTGCTCAGTATCTGGAAAATCAAGATTTTCCAAAAAAATACGCCCAGATACTTCTCTTGGAATTTTTTAAGGCTCTGGGTAACTCCAGCCGTAGAAAATCATAAACCATGAAAAGACTTTTCAAAAATCAAGAGAGATTCTGCCCTTTTTGAAAATCGAATTTCGTATATTAGATTAAACGGGATTAGTCAAAGGTCGTTACCAATATTTACCAGTGTTTATATTATAACATCGAAGATTATATATGCAAAATCTCGAGCAAAATGTGATGGCGGCTATTCAAAAAGTAGATGAGAATACGTTCTCAAAAGAGTTTCTCATGCCACTTTTGGAAACCATGGGATACCACAATGTAGAATTTTATGGTGGCAATAACGAGCTTGGAAAAGATATTCTAGCCTGGGAAAAAAGCAAAATGGGAGAAATTAGGTTGACTGTAATTCAAGTGAAGCACTTTAAGTTTAAAAAAAATTTTTCCAGCTCAAAAAGTTTTACTACGATAGTAAACCAATTAACCACCAGCTTAAAAAAAAGAATACATTACACTGATAAAACACTTCATGTGCCATTTGAGGTATGTTTATTTTCCACTTTCCCAGTCGATGCAAAAGCCCTCGAAACCCGGTTTGCTGATTATGCCGACTGGAATGATAGAAAAATAATTGTAAAAGATGGCATACAATTATCAGCACATTTGATCGAGCACAGAATTGACCTTGTATATAGACTCCTCGGTCAACATACGGAAATTACGAGTATTCTTAACAAGGATCTGAATAATGAAGTTTTGCTTAGAGCCTTGGGTTATCAAGAACGAAAGGATCTAAAAGTTATTTATACAGATATTGACTTTTCACTTGGAAAGCATTCGACAGAATTGTTTTTTAACTCTGGTTTTAAGCCTACTTATTCTAACTTAAGCTTGTCTGTCAATCAATGGCAAATATTTAAAAATATCTGTCTTATGATCAGTCGTGAATTTGGGCTTAGTTTCTTAAGTATGACACTGGAAGAGGTAGTGGAGACGTATAATATAGAAAGAGAAGGACACCTTGCTGAACTTAAAAAACAGTTAGAGGCAAAAAAACAAAATACAACAAACAAAGATTTGCAAAGTATCGCGGAATTTGATAAGCCAAAACCGGTACTATACAGAATAGGAATCGACGGTGATAAAATCGTCCGTATGATCACTGAGAAACGATTATGGATCGAGCAATCTGTAGCAAAAATAAATATTGAAACACCTGGACCCACAGAATTAAAATTATTTATTCAGAAGTGTCAGTCGATATTTGAATGCGCTGCTCTATTTTTTCAACATACCTTTTTTGAGTGTACTGGGTTTGACAAGGTAATTACCAATCGCTCAAGTTTCGAGTCAACACGGCTTAAGATACCAATCCATATTGTTTATGACTCAGGTGTAAACGTGCTTGTGCTCGGGGAGGCCGGGGCAGGAAAGACAACCAGTCTCCAGATGTATTCGCTGAATAATGAATACGAAGTTGCCAAGCTATATATCCCAATATCTCTTTCAAGCTTATCCCAATTCAGACAAATAAATTCAGCAACAGTTCGTTTAGATGAAGTTATTGCAGAATATATCTCATCTCGAGGAATTTCAATAACACCACAGCAAATAATACTACACTTTCAAAACAAACAAATAGTATTATTATTAGATGGGCTAGATGAAGTGATTAAGGATAATCCTTCTCTTCCTAAAGTAATTCGACGCCTAGGAAATGATTATTCCAACAATTTGCAAATAATAGTTACATCTCGATCTTCTGGATCCCAAATAGACCAGATTCCTTATTTTGCCGTTACAATACTTCCTTTCACACCAAGGCAAAGGACAGACTTCATCGACAAGTGGTTCGATGACAATAATCGAAAGAAAGTGAATAGGATTATTAGTCACTTGGAAAAAAATCCTGGCCTAGCAGAGGTTGTAAACACGCCACTTTTAACTACCATACTTTGTGTTTTAGCCAATAATGAAATAGCATTACCCAATACGGAAATAAAGCTCTATAACGAAAGGATTAAGCTATTAACTGGATACTATGACAGGATAAAAAATATTCCCAATAGGATCATTTCATCACCCCAGATACTTGAGTTTTTAGCTCAAAAAATTGCTTATTATTTTCATCATCGCGTAAAAAGAGATGAACATAAAAAAGAATTAATAGAGACAGCAAGACATTTAACACTTTTTATCCTAAGTGGTCAAGAAGCAGAAATCGCATTAAATGAACTAATAAATCCATGCAATATTCTGGTTCCAATGTCAGATGACGGCAAATTTGGCTTTGAACATTTGCGATATCAAGAACACTTAGCGGCAAAAGAACTGTTAAGTGATCGTGGAAGGGATGTTATATCCCTTTTAAAACAAAGCTGGTGGCAAGGATGTTTGAGATTTTTTACTATCATGAATTCTGATTTGACGTGGCTCATAAAAGAAATAGCTAAAGAAAGGAATATTATAGCTCTGAAGGAACAGGTAAAAACCTTAGTTAATCTCCGCCCGATACCTGAAAGAAAAAAAATTATCAAATTGATAGAAACATATCTACAAGTAGAATATGAAGACACCAAAGGTTTTATTGAATATTTAGAGGATAGCGACGAAAATTATCATATAAAACTATAAAAGGTTTCCTCCTGTTGTAAGTAGTGTTCCAACCCAGATGTCCTGAGTGTTCTAAACCAATAAAGAAAATATAAATTATTGGGTTGTTGTGCGGAGTCCCGATAGCTATGTAGATTCCGGACTATGTTGACCCCGTCATTCCGGGGCAAGCAGACCCCTCTATTCCGGATGATGTTGACCCCTCATTAAAATAATTTTTAGAACCGAAAGGAGATTTATGAGTGGTGATGGTTATGTCGTTCCGGCACA
>JAATGJ010000155.1 GCA_015654695.1 Chitinophagales bacterium
ACACGTTGAAAGATCTGCGGGAGATACTCGGGCCGAAATTACTTCATGTCAGTACTGTAAAGGGAAAAGGATATGCGCTGGCCGCAAAAGACCAGTCCCAGTGGCACTCACCCGGTTTGTTTGATAAAGTAACCGGTGAGATATTTAAAAAGACATTTGACATACCTGAGCCGCCCAAATACCCGGATGTATTTGGCCATACAATAATTGAGTTAGCGGAAAAGAATGATAAGATATTCGGTATTACCCCGGCCATGCCCTCAGGCTCCTCATTGAAATATATGATGGAAAAAATGCCTGACCGGGCGTTTGATGTAGGTATTGCCGAACAACATGCCGTAACGGTAAGCGCCGGTATGGCTACGCAGGGACTGAAGGTTTTCTGCAATATTTATTCTTCTTTCATGCAAAGGGCATACGACCAGGTAGTTCATGATGTGGCTATTCAAAAACTGCCCGTAATCTTTTGTCTTGACCGGGCGGGATTAGTGGGCGATGACGGGCCTACCCATCACGGTTGTTATGACATTGCCTACTTCCGTTGTATTCCCAATATGATCATCAGCGCACCGATGAATGAAAGCGAGTTAAGAAACCTGATGTTCACGGCGCAATTAGAATCCACGAAACTTCCATTTGTGATCCGCTATCCAAGAGGTGAAGGCGTGATGCCTGAGTGGAAGACCGAAATGAAAGAAATAAAGATCGGCACCGGAAGAAAATTGAAAGAGGGAAAAGACATCGCTATTCTTTCATTGGGCCATCCCGGCAATTTTGCAGCTACCGCTACCAGGGAATTAAGAAATGACGGGCTGAATCCCGGCCATTACGATATGCGCTTTGTTAAACCTTTGGATGAAGCATTATTGCATGAAGCGTTAAGTAAGTATGAAAAAATAATTACGGTAGAAGATGGTACGGTAGAAGGGGGTTTTGGCAGCGCCATACTGGAGTTCATGGCGCAGCATGGCTATAAGAATGATATTAAAATACTCGGCATTCCTGATGCGATCGTAGAACACGGCACCCCGAAAGAGCTGCAGCATGAATGTGGCTTCGATGCTGCGGCAATAGCTGACGCAGCCAGGGAAATGATGAAGGATAAGATAGACGTTAATATTCTTTCTTAATTTTTAAACGTATTACAACTCCTGTTTCCCGGTTTCTGTCTTCCTGTAAGACGGAAACTTTTTTATATAAAATCAGTATTTTACTCTCCTGCTGTATTTGTTTAAACCCCTTACCATGAAAAGGATCTTATCACTGGCCATTTTTCTGATCATTACATTCACTGCATTCTCTCAATCACAACAATCCATAAAAGAAAAAAAGAATGGCTGGCATTTGCTGGACGAAGATGCTGACGGCTATATGGGCATCAGCCTGCAAAAGGCTTACGAACTATTGAAAGGAAGAAAAAGTACAACAGTGATTGTAGCCGTGATAGACAGCGGTATTGATACGGCGCAGGAAGACTTGAGGGGTATATTATGGAAAAATGAAAAAGAAATAAACGGGAACGGTATTGATGATGACGGCAACGGCTATACAGATGATGTGTATGGCTGGAATTTTTGCGGAGCAAAGAATGGTGAAAACCTTGCCCGGAATACTTATGAGATCGCGAGAGTTTACCACAACTGGAAAAATGAATTTGAAGGAAAGAAAGAAAAGAATATTCCCGAAGACAGAAAATTTCTTTACAGCCAATGGAAAAAAGCGGAAGAAATAATCAACAAAGATTATGATGATGCCTACAGACAGCAAACAGGCATCGCCAATTTCTTTATTGCCATGGAAAAATCATCACAGATCATTTACGATTACTTATCAGTAAAAGAGTTCTCATTAAGCGATGTAAAACCGCTTTTAAAAAACGATAAGAAACAGGTCGCCCTTGCAGCAGAGTTCTGGGATGATCTCTTTACAAGAGGTGGCGATGATAAAGCAAAGAATACAACCTATTTACAGGAGATCAGTGATTTTAAAGGCCAGTTAGATACTAAGATCAACAGGAAACTACAGGCTCCTGATGACTTGCGGGGATTTTTGGTGAAAGACAATTATACTGATATCAATGATCGTTTCTACGGAAATAATAACCTGAAAGCCGGTAGCGGCGACCATGGCACGTTAGTATCCGGTACCATCGCTGCTATGCGTAATAATGGAACAGGTATGGATGGCATTGCAGATAATGTCCGCATCATGGCTGTACGTGCTGTACCGGGTGGTGATGAACATGATAAAGATGTGGCCTTAGCTATCCGCTATGCGGTGGACAATGGAGCTAAAGTCATTAATATGAGTTTTGGCAAACCTGTATCACCTTACAAACAATTTGTTGACGATGCGGTACGCTATGCCGCATCAAAAGGTGTTTTGCTGGTGCACGGTTCCGGTAATGATGGAAAAGATATTACCAAAAATGTGTTTTATCCTAATCCTGTTTTTCTTGACGGGCAAAGAGCGGCTAACTTTTTATCAGTGGGGGCCAGTGGCGATGAATCAACCGGGGGCTATGCCGCACCATTTTCCAATTACAGCAAGCAATATGTTGACATTTTTGCTCCCGGTATGAACATATATTCTACCGCGACGGATAACCAATATAAAGGCGCTGACGGTACCAGTCTTGCCAGCCCTGTTGCTGCCGGAGTAGCCGCCTTATTAAAATCTTATTTTCCGGACCTGACCCCTGAACAACTTATCTCCATCATCAACACCTCCGGTAAAACAATAGATAAAGAAGTTATCATGCCTGGTGATGATGAAAAGAAAGTAAAATTCTCCGGCCTTTCTTCCAGCGGGAAGATCATCAATGCTTATGAGGCGGTAAAGCTTGCTTTGGCTCTGGAAAAGCAAAAGAATTAGAAGCCTCATCTTTATAAGGATAATTCCTTTGGGCGTTGATTAAACCAATTTGTTTTCAGAAAGCTTTAACGTTCCCCGCTAAAATTTCAATTGTGGATTTCCGTTGGTTAAGCATCTTTATTTTTGCTTAACTATTTTTTATGCCCGGGCCAAAAATCTTACTGCTATTCTTCCTCCTCATTCTGTCATTTGCATGGCTATCATCTTCCGGTATCTGGAAAAGAACAAAAGTTAGCTGGCTGGGCAGCACTCCTGGAAAACACAAGCTTACTGCAACTGCAATGGAAAAGCTCCGGTTGAAAGCAGAAGATGCGTCTTCATTTATAAAACAGAAAAACTATAATGACGATATCTGCTTCCTCATTGATATGAGCCTTTCTTCCGGTCAGAACCGTTTCTTTGTGTACGACCTTAAAAAAGACACCTTACAAAACTCGGCCCTTGTAACCCATGGCCGCTGCAACGAAGAATGGCTGATTGGGAGAAGATATGGAAATACTGTTGGCGGTGGTTGTACGTCGTTAGGCAAATACAGGATTGGTTATTCGTATAATGGGAAATTCGGGCTTGCATTCAAACTATACGGCTTGGACAAAACCAATGATAATGCTTTTGCCCGTTTTGTAGTTCTCCATGCACATGATTGTGTTCCTGAAACTGAAGTAACCGATGATATCTGCCAGAGCGATGGCTGTCCTACGGTTGCACCGGGTTTTCTTCAACAGTTGAAACCTGTTATTGATCATTCAAAGAAACCTGTATTGCTCTGGATATTTGAGTAAGTATGCCGGTACTCAGCCTGTAATACTATTAGTATTCAGCGGTTTGCTGACAATGCAATACCCGGTATACAAACCGGTGCAGACTAAAAATTACCCTGAAGGATTATACCGGTTTGACATGATTGCTTTTAAAATATTCCAGCCCGTCCGGGATTGATAATACCTCTTATGCCAATTGCTTACATTTATAAAAGAAAATCCACCAATGATCGCAAGGGCTGTTCATACGTTATGGATAATACTCATTATCATTTTAATCGGCAGCGATTTAAAAGCCCAGTCATTTAATCCGGGGTACAACTTTAAGCATCTCAACGTACAAAATGGATTGACTCAAAATAACGTTTATCACTTTTTACAGGACAGTCGCGGGTACATGTGGATCGGGACCCACAATGGTCTTTCGTTATTTGACGGCATTAAAACCACCAACTTTTTACATGATGAGCGAGATAGCACATCCCTTTCCAGAAATTTTATTTCCAGTATACTGGAAGATTCTTCCCAACAGGTATGGGTAGCTAATGAAAATGGAATTGAACGGTATAACCGGGCTGATAATTCATTTACACATTTTGGTATTGACAGGCCGGACGGTACAAAAGACTATACTTATTGTGTGGTTCTCGGTTTTGCTTCCGCAGACGAATTATGGTTCCTGGAAACAAAAACAAAATCGGTCAGGGTATTACATGTAAAAACCGGCAAAACATCATTTATTTCTGAATTGGAAGCAAGTCATGCCCGGTTGTATAAAGGATCTGCACAAACGATCCATATCTGGTCCGCTTACGATAAAGGAACGATACACCAGGTTTACAAGAACAAAAAATTAATCGGGCAACAAACCTATTTTTCAGGAAAGAATGGGCGACTCAACGAACCGGTATTAGAAGTAAGCCATATTTTACAGCAAAATGATACTACGGTTTGGCTTTCCACCAATGAAGGCCTGGTGAAACTGAACCCCGTTCTTAATACATACCACCTCTATAATAAATGGCAAAATCAAATAGTGCGGGAACTGAGGTATGCAGCCCTTTCACCCAAAGGACAATTATGGGTGGCGAGCGGGGCGACGGGGATCTACACATTTGATGTAAAAACCAACCAATTCGCTGATAATTTCAGGAATGATAAATTAGACCCTTTCAGCATTTGCAGCGATAATATCGTTTCGCTTTACTTTGACAAAATGGGTAATATCTGGAGTGGCAGTTTTGGTAACGGAAGCAGTTATGCCAATACAGAAAATATTTTTTTCACCAATCATATTTCCAGGAATGAAGCTAAGGCATGGAACAGCAACAATAGTATTTTATGGTTAGGCGCCGACGCTAATAAAAACATCTGGTATATGCTGACGGATAATTACGGGTTTTGGATCCTGGATAGAGCATTCAAAATCAAAATGCATAAAAGTCCGTTATTGGAAAACGGCGCCAAATTCAATGGCTATCTCAATAAAATTCTTTTTGATAAGACTGGTAATATATGGTGCGCTACAAGCAAAGGATTATACAACTATACTATCTCTACGAACAAAATGCATCCTGTAAAATACGAACTCATCAGCGAAGAGGTACAGGGCAGCCTCTGGATAAAAGATATCATTAGTCTTAATGACAGTTCTGTTATTTTTTCAACGTATGCAGGACTATATCACCTGGCAAATGAAAAAGGCAAGCCTGTCGTTAAACCGGTTACTTTCCTGGAGCCCGGAGCCTATACCGGCTTTGGATCACTTTTCCAGGATAAAAAAAAATTTATCTATATAAAAACTCTCGATGATTTTTTATATATACTGAAACCAGCCAGCGAAGGAAAAAAATTTCAGCTCATTAAGTCAACCCGGTTTATGCCTGCTATCAATCATTATTTCGGCGAAAAAAATGATTCGATGATTTACCTGGCAACGACCGATGGTCTTTATCATATTAATAACAACAATTTTCAAATAGAGAAAGAAGGTTTTAATAGCAAAATTCCATTCTTGAATGTCAGCAGTGTATTTAAAAAAGACCATACGTTCTGGGTATTTGGAGAAAAAGGCCTTTATGTTTTTGATGAAAAAAATGACCTGGGAAGAACTTATACTGTTGAAGATGGTTTACCTGCAAATGAATTCAGCTTGTCCGCAGTTGTCTTATACGATAATCAAAGATGTATAGCCGGCACTTCTAACGGTCTTGTCTCCTTTCTCCCGGACCAGTTACGGGATTCAACCCACCCGCCCCTGCCACAACTTACAGGTATTTATGTTAACGATGTTTTACATACTTCAGCCCCGGATTGTAATGAAATAAAAAAGATCAATTTATCATTCAAAAAAAATACTTTCTCATTTGATTTTTCCACCATCACGTTTCATCATACGGCAGAATGTAGTTTTGAATACAAACTGGAAGGATATGATCCAACCTGGATCAAAAGCAGCGCGACTCACTATACGCGGTACAGCAACATCCCACCGGGGAATTACGTTTTTATCCTGCGTGTAATTGATGCATCAGGAAAAGTCAGCGCTTTTACCAGGACACTGGAAATACAGATAGCAAGGGCCTTCTGGCAAACCACTTTTTTTAAAATAGCTATACTGGCAGTTTTATTATCAATCGCGTGGCAGATTGCGAGATGGTATTTCAGGATTAAAATCCGAAGGCAGAAAACGGAATTTGAAAAACAACAGCTCATAGAAAAAGAACGAACAAGAATTGCCACTGATATGCACGATGATCTTGGTGCTGGTTTATCAAGAATAAAATTTTTAAGCCAGTCAGTTTTGAATAAAAAAATAAGCGATGAGATGATAAAAACTGAATTGGAAAAAATAACGTCTTTTTCGGATGAAATGTCGGAAAAAATGGGAGAGATTGTATGGGCTTTAAATGAAAAAAATGATACGCTTGCCGATCTTATTGCCTACACACGATCTTACGCAGCAGAATACCTGGCAAATCATGGCATACAATGTGAAGCAAATACCCCTTCGCACCTGCCGGGTACCTTTATAACAGGTGAAATGCGCCGCAATATTTTTTTGTCCGTAAAAGAATGTCTTCACAATATTGTAAAACATGCGGGGGCGACGAAGGTATGTTTCACGGTTCAATTAGAAAAAATGATCCGGATCACTATCCATGATAATGGCAGGGGAATTGAGTGGGATAATCGCCGGGCTTTTAGTAACGGCCTGGAAAATATAAAAAAGCGGATGAAAGAAATAACCGGAGAAGTAAAATTTTACAATGAGCAGGGTGCGAAAGTGGTACTTACTATTCCGGTCAGTCTATAACGTTCGTTCTATTGGTAAATAGAACCAGTCCGGTTAATTTTAATAGTACATGCCATTAGTGTCCCGTAAAACTATATAAAAGTTCTTTGAAATTCTTAATAGACGTGTATTTCAGCCGAAAAACAGACGGTGACGATTTGAATTGAATTCAGATTATTTCCGTTAAAATACCGGATGAACAACGGAAAATATGT
>JAATGJ010000187.1 GCA_015654695.1 Chitinophagales bacterium
AACGTACGACCGTGAATATTTAAACAAAAAAATAGAGAGCAACTAAAAAAGCTACTCTCTATACAGGCTGGCTTTTAGCCGCCTAAAAAACAAAAATAAAAAATTTAAATCACTTGGTTCTTAACACAGAATCTTACCGGCGGTCTTATTCTTGCCGGCAATCTCATTATAAGCCACAGTCAGCGCATCCTTCAGCATATCTTTTCTGACTTTTTTTAATTCAATAAATGTCCAGCCCTGTTTTCCCCATTTATTCGGTACGGGATAAATGATGACTTTGTCAAAAGAACAAAATACAGACTGATCAATGACTGAGAATTTCAGGCAGGCCCGTTTGTCAACCACAGAAAGCGTGGCGAATATTTTCTTTTTAAACCGGAAAGATGCTTTTTCAAAATGGGGTAGCTCAACAGTATCCGGAAAGGAGAGGGCTAATTTTCTGAAAGTTTCTATATCAACCATTGTCCGGTGTATTTCAGTTATAAATATAGCGATAGCCTTGTTTTGCCAGTTATATTACGTCCATATTCCGCTTAAAAATTTATAAATAATGCCGGACGGCTAATGATCTATTTAAAATAATCTTTTACTTTTCAGCCATTGTTCCTGGTTTTCTTTACGCCGCTGTTCTTCTTTCAGCGAAAGACTGTCAAGCAGTACATCCGGTTTACTTTGTTTCATAAAGTCGCCAAACCTTGGCAGCGTATCAGGATTTATTTTATTATTTAAAATATCAAGAGACAACCGGGTGAGCATTTTTATATTGTTATTCCAGGCTTCTTCACCATATTTAGCGGTAGCTAATCTTTCGGAGCCAAAATATCCCATCCATTCCGGTCTTTTGGCTATGCTGATTAATGTATCCATATCCTGGCCGGAAAAAGGCACTGCTGTTTTATAATGACTGTTAACTAAATGCGGAACGATATATAACATGCTGCTTGTTTCCGACATGCCACCATGCATTTTCATCCCGTCTTCTGTTTCTTCTTCTTTTGTTTTGGCCGCCTCAAACCAATTCATCTGGGCCTCATTCAATCCCATCAGGTTTATCATTTTGCCTTTATACGTATCGCTGAAATAATCCGCCGCCTGGTCCAAAGCCCGGTTATGGTTAGGCGCTCCATGTGCATGTATAATAAAAACATATTTGAATCCCTGTTCACTCAGTTCAGTTGCAATATCCATAAACACAGAACGTAATGTTTCGAACCTCACCGTATAAGTGCCCGGGAACGAATATTTCATGCCAATATCATTAGCTCCGCTATTGCCTAATGGAATAAGGGGAAAGACCAGCACACTCCAGCTATCTTCTGCTGCAATTGTTTTTGCAAGGGTATCGGTAAATTTTTCATTCCAGTAGCCATCACTGAAAGAAGGCAGGTAGGGTCCGTGTTCTTCCATTATTCCTCCTGGTATCAGTACCACTGTTTTATTTTTATCCAATGAGCTGATCTGCGCTGTATTCAATTCTTTTAACTGCCAGGTATTTTTTGTTTTACTTATTTGTTTGCCCGGCACCTGCTGTTTTTCTGAATTGCAGGAAAAAAAGGTCAGCAGTATGATAACTGGAAGAGCAATAGTGTATTTTGATCGCATAGCCTTTTTATATTCCGAATTTACTCCAAATATTTAAGTAGTCGTTTTTATTGATTGCTCCCTAACTTTGACAGCCTTGATGATCCCGGCTTTGCTATAAAATCATTATTACCATGTCATTTCAATGGAAAGGAGTTTTCCCGGCGCTTACTACAAAATTTACCGCTAATGATGAACTGGACCTGCCTTTGTTTGCCAAAAACCTGCAGGCGCAGTTAGCGGCAGGAGTGGAAGGTATTATTCTTGGCGGCACATTAGGCGAGGCCAGTGTATTGACAACAGAAGAAAAGGAACAGTTGGTAAAATTTGCTATCAGGGAAATAAAAGGGAAGGTGCCGGTTGTAATAAATATCGCCGAAGGTTCTACGAAAGAAGCTTTGAGACAGGCTGAGCTGGCAAAACAATGGGGTGCGCAGGGTCTTATGCTGTTACCTCCTATGCGCTATAAAGCAGATGACCGGGAAACTGTAACGTATTTCAAAACCATCGCTGATTCAACTGACTTGCCGGTGATGATCTATAACAACCCGGTTGATTATAAGATAGAAGTGACACTGGGCATGTTTGGAGAATTAACTACCTGTAAAAATATAACTGCTGTAAAAGACAGCACAAGAGATGTAACAAACGTCACAAGAATGAGAAACCGTTTTGGCGACCGCTATAAAATACTTTGTGGTGTGGATACATTAGCGATGGAAGAATTATGTCTTGGCGCCGATGGTTTAGTAGCCGGATTGGTTTGTGCTTTCCCGGCGGAGACAGTAGCTATTTATAAATTAGTAAAAGCCGGGCGCATTGAAGAAGCTATAAAGATTTACCGCTGGTTCATGCCCTTGCTGGAGCTGGATATTCATCCCAAGCTGGTACAATATATAAAATTAGCAGAGACACAGGCGGGCATAGGCAGTGAGTATGTAAGAGCGCCGAGATTGACATTGGTGGGCGAAGAAAGAACAAGAATTGTAAAGATCATTAATGACGGGATAGCTTCAAGGCCCGCACTATCAACTATTCAATTTTAAATACCCATATTAAATGTACAAAGACGCAACAGCAGAAGAAATAGATGTGATCATGCAAGAGGCATGGAAAGCTTTTCATGCTTACCGCAAATTATCACTGAAACAGCGGGCTGATTTTATGCGGGCCATTGCCTCAGAGATAGACAACCTCGGCGATGAATTATTAAAAGTAACCGGCGAGGAAACTAATTTGCCCGAGGCAAGATTAAGAAATGAACGGGCAAGAACCATGTTTCAATTAACATCCTATGCCGATGCTTGCGAAAGAGGCGACTGGCTGGAAGCAAGAATTGATACAGCCGTACCTGATCGTAACCCGCCAAAGCCCGATATAAGAAAGATGCTGGTACCTATTGGACCTGTTGTTGTTTTTGGTGCAAGTAATTTTCCTTTTGCTTACTCTACTGCCGGTGGTGATACAGCCTGCGCGTTTGCAGCCGGTTGCCCGGTTATTGTAAAAGGACATCCTGCACATGCACGCACTTCTGAAATGGTAGCATTGGCTATTTTCAAAGCGGCTGAAAAAACGAATATGCCCAAAGGTATTTTTGCACACGTACATGGCGCAGGAAATGAAGTGGGTGAAGCATTGATAAAACATCCTTTCACAAAAGCAGTGGGGTTTACCGGTTCATTTATTGGCGGCAAGCAATTATTCGACTGGGCCAACCAGCGCAAAGAACCAATACCTGTATTTGCGGAAATGAGCAGCATTAATCCTGTTTTTTTATTACCCGAAAAATTAAAACAGTCTGTCGCTGATGTGGCTAAGCTATATGCGGGCTCCATTACATTAGGTGTCGGGCAATTTTGTACCAATCCCGGTTTGATCATCGGGTTGGAAAGCGATGGCCTGCAAACTTTCATCAACTCATTAGGAGAAGAGATTAAAAAGTTGGCTCCCGCAGCCATGCTTCACCCGGGTATTTTTAAAAACTATGTAGAGAAAAGGGCCAATTCATTATCACAACCAGATGTGGAAACAATTGCAGTTTCTGAGACAGAACCGCAATTGAACCAGGGTGCGCCCACTGTTGCTTCAGCAAGCGGCCAAGCATTTCTGAATAACCCGGTACTGCACCAGGAAGTATTCGGGCCTTACTCTTTGGTGATCCGTTGTAAGGATATGACGGAGATGATAAACGTGGTAAATAACCTGGAAGGACAGTTGACGGCAACATTGATGGCTACAGAAACCGATATCAATTATCACGAAGAACTGGTGGAAGCTATAAAAAATATCTGCGGACGTTTTATTCTGAATAATGTACCTACAGGCGTTGAAGTTTGCTTAAGTATGCAACACGGTGGACCTTTCCCTTCTACTACCGATTCCCGTTTTACATCAGTGGGGGCAGATGGCATCAAACGTTTTGCAAGTCCTATCGCTTTTCAGAACTGGAGTAATGACTTGTTGCCGGCAGAATTAAGAAATGAGAATCCCCTTGGAATATGGAGGACAGTAAACAACCAACCTGCAAAAGAAACTTTATGAGAAAGTTCAGTTCCGTTACTTTATTTGTTTGTATTTGTAGTGCGCAGGTTTTTGCACAGCCGGAAAAAAAGAAAGAAACCATCATTGATACCTTATTGCAGGCTATCGGTAATTTTCAAACCCGTGAAAATAAAAGAGACAGTGTGCTGAACCACCCGCTCGGCTCCAACAGCGAGGAAGATTTTTTGAGACGTTATACATTTTATGATTCCGCCTATACCGCATTAAATAAAATTGATAAAACTTCATTGGCAGTTGATGACCAGATCAATCTCGATCTGGTAAAGTATGATGTGGAAGATGAACTGTCCACCTGGCGATTCAAATCTTACCTGAACCCGATCCTCTCGGATGAAGGATTTCATACAGGTCTTGCAGCGATGGGTTCGCAGGTTTTATCTTCTAAAAAAGAGTTTGAGAATTATATCAAAAGGCTGAAAGATATTCCCCGTTCAGTGGATGAGCAATTGGTGTTAATGAGAAAGGGTTTACAGCTTGGGATTTGCCAGCCACGGGCAATTTTGAACGGGTATGAAAATACCTACCAGCAGCATATTGTAACCGATATGGAGAAAAGTGTATTCTGGAAACCGTTTCTAAATAAACCTTTTGCCATAAGTGACGATGATTGGAAGAAAATTACAGGAGAAGGAAAACTGGCTGTGCAGGAGTATGCCATTGAAGGATTTAAAAAGATCAAAATTTTTTTTGATAAAGAATATTTGCCAAAGACGAGAACAACAATTGGCGTATCCAATTTCCCGGATGGGTTAGCTTATTACCAGGAGAGAACGCATCATTATACCACCACGGATCTTAGTTATGAAGAAGTATATCAACTGGGTTTGCAGGAAGTAGCAAGAATAAAAAAAGAAATGCTGGATGTGATAAAGGAGGCGAAATTCTCCGGGACCTTAAAAGAATTTATCGCTTACCTGCGCACCGATCCGAAATTTTATGCACCTACCCCGGAGCAATTATTAAAAGAAGCCTCATTTATCGCCAAAAAAGCAGATGGTATGCTGCCGCAATTCTTTGGTAAACTTCCCCGCCAGCCTTATGGTGTAGAACCGGTACCTGCTCATCTGGCGCCAACCTATACAGCAGGAAGATATGCAGGTGCGCCGCTTAACAGTAAAAGAGCGGGTAATTATTGGGTGAATACCTATGATCTGAAAAGCCGTCCTTTATATGCGCTTGAATCATTGACATTGCATGAAGCCGTGCCGGGTCATCACTTACAAATTGCATTGACAAAAGAATTAAATGATCTGCCCCCGTTCCGGAGAAATTTATATGTGAATGCCTTTGGAGAAGGCTGGGGTTTATATTGCGAATATCTCGGGGCAGAAATGGGTTTTTATAAAGATCCGTATTCTCATTTCGGGAGATTAACGTATGAAATGTGGCGGGCTTGCAGGCTGGTACTGGATGTAGCATTGCATACAAAAGAATGGACAAGGGAGCAGGGCGTTGCTTACCTGTCAGAAAATACCGCATTATCATTACATGAAGTGAATACAGAGATCAACCGTTATATCTCCTGGCCGGGTCAGGCGCTGGCGTATAAAATGGGTGAATTGAAAATAAAAGAAGTGAGGAAAAAGGCAGAAGAACAGTTGAAGGATAAGTTTGATATCCGGGAGTTTCATGATCTTGTTCTTTCGCAGGGAACTGTTACGTTGAAGATACTGGAACAAATGGTGGACAGGTTCATTGCAGAAAAAATGAAACCTGCTACTGCAACGAAATGAAACTAATTTACAGTCAGGTAGAGACTATCAACCGGTGATCTTCTTTATAGTGGGTGTAAACAAACCAGCCGGTAATAAAAACGGATATTATAAAATAGCTTCCCAGAATGTATTTAGCAGCATCAAAATAGCTACCGGCACTGAACCAATCACCCTGCTGAATAAGAATAACTATTCCAAACCCGCTCCGGGTAATTTCCCAGATGACAGCATATTGATTCCTGTCCATCAGGTCCGTTAAAGCATATACACTTAGAAAAATAAAACCGCCATACCAAAAGATATAGGACTTATCCAGTTGATTAATGACAGCGATATTGCCAAAAAGATAACTGACGAAAAGCAGGATCATTACTAATTGAATCCAGCTCCACACATTCAATGCTGCTGAGGTTTTGGTATTGTATTTTTCAAAATGATACACATCTTCAATTTTATAAACAGGATATTTTGCGGCTACATCAGAGGGGCGATAACCCGTATGCCTGAACCATAGCGTGAACTTCTCTTTCCAGTTGCTGGTTCTCCATGCATCTTTGATCAGCAGCCAAACATGCTGAAAATTTATTTTGATCGGGTTCCAGGTACGGACCGGTCTTGTAATGCCATATACCGGAGGCACATTGGGTAATTCTTCCTGGAAAGTGCCAAACCATTTATCCCAAAAGATAAATATTTGCCCATAGTTTTTATCGAGGTATTCCCGATTGATGGCATGGTGTACACGATGATGTGAGGGAGTGACGATGATCTTTTCCAAAAATCCCATCTTGCTGATATGTTGTGTATGATACCAGAACTGGGCAAACAGGTGAAGCGGCGCTACTACATTCACCACGTCAGCGGAAACGCCCAGCAAAGCAGCAGGCAGCAAAAAGATGGCGAATGTTTTTACAATAGATGAAATACTTTGCCGCAATGCACAGGCCAGGTTAAATTCTTCGCTGCTATGATGAACTATATGACCGTTCCAGAAAAAATTGCTGACATGCTGCAAACGGTGTACCCAGTAGCCGGCAAAGTCCAGTGCAAAAAAAGCGATAATATAAACAAGGAGAGTGGATGGAATACGGGTAATAGCCAGGTAACGGAGAAAAAAAGGATAAGAGAGGATAATAAAATACAGACCAATAACATCTTTGGTCACATTGGTAACGCCGCTGCTCAGGCTGCTGATCATATCCATATTGCGGACAGTGTCTTTTCCTTTGCGCCAGCCATACCATTTTTCAAATAAAACCAGCAGCAAAAAGGCTGGCATGGCAATGAGCAGTATTTTCCCGTAGGCTTCCATATTGCAAACAATGTAGAACAAATTTAATAAAAGAACCAGCATGGCGCCCGCTATTGTTTTAATTTGACTTTTGTTGAACTATCACACGGCGAAGAGATATTTTCTTTCTGTGAATCAGCTATTTTTGACCACAGAGAGTCGCTGAGGGATAGAGTTGCGCAGGGATAACCGCTGCGACTCTCATTTTCTCCATGCGCCTCCGCGGCAAAACAAAACATGAAAGATATTTTCCATTGCATTGATGCACATACCTGTGGTAACCCTGTTCGGCTGGTAAAAGAAGGCGGCCCTGTGTTGCAGGGAAATAACATGAGTGAAAAACGACAGCATTTTCTACGGGAATATGACTGGATACGAACAGGGCTTATGTTTGAGCCCCGTGGCCATGATATGATGAGCGGAAGCATCCTTTATCCGCCGCATGATCCGCAAAATGATACGGCGGTTTTATTTATTGAAACCAGTGGTTGTTTACCCATGTGTGGACATGGAACGATTGGAACAATTACCATGGCCATTGAAGAAGGATTGATTAAACCGAAAACAAAAGGCATAGTCAGGATGGAAACTCCGGCAGGGCTGGTGATGACTGAATACAGGACGACCAACGAACAACCATTAGCGGGTAACGATAAAGTACAAAAAGTTCAATCTGTTAAACTCACCAATGTTCCTTCTTTTCTTCATTCATCAGAACTCACTGTTGATTGTCCTGAGCTGGGAGAATTGGTGATGGATGTTTCTTATGGTGGAAATTTTTATGCTATTGTGGATGTTCAGCAAAATTTTCCGGGACTTGAATATTTTCCCTCAGATAAGCTGATCGCATGGGCAAGACAGTTGAGAAAGAATATCAATGCAAAGTATGAGTTCATTCATCCGGAAGATAAAACGATCAATGGATGCAGTCATATATTATGGACAGGCGTTGTACTGGATAAAACATCCACTGCAAGAAATGCGGTGTTCTATGGCGATAAAGCCATTGACCGTTCACCCTGCGGCACCGGCACCAGTGCAAGAATGGCGCAATGGTATGCGAAAGGAAAATTAAAAAAAGGAGACGAATTCATTCACGAAAGTATTATAGGGAGTAAGTTTACCGGGCGCATTGAAGAAGAATTAACCGTTGCCGGTAAGCCAGCTATACGTCCTTCAGTTGAAGGGTGGGCTAAAATTTATGGATATAATACAATATGGATAGATAAGGAAGATGATCCGTATGCCTATGGGTTCCAGGTGATATAGTGAATGGTGAGTAGTGAATGGTGAATGTGGCTGCATTTTTATTTAGAACTAATGACTCATGTTTAATTATGAAAAAAATCTTTGAGCCATGAAAAAAATACTTCTGTTTATTATTTCCTGTTCCCTCGTTTTGTTTTCGTTTTCTCAACATCTGGCCATCTGGTCAAAGGAGAAGGCCAATACATGGTACAGTCAGCAAGGTTGGTTGGTGGGTAGCAATTTTTTACCCAGCACCGCTATCAATCAGTTAGAAATGTGGCAGGCTGACACTTTTGATACAGCTACCATTAATAAAGAGCTTGGCTGGGCGCAGGATATCGGCATGAATGTAATGAGGGTCTATCTTCATGATATTGCCTGGCAGGCGGATAAAAGCGGGTTCAAAAAAAGGATGAATGAGTTTTTATCTATTGCAGCCAAACACAGGATTAAAATCCTTTTTACCATTTTTGATGATTGCTGGAACCCGGATGCTAAAGCCGGGAAGCAGCCAGACCCAAAACCGGGTGTACATAACTCGGGCTGGGTTCGCAGTCCCAATATGGCCGTGCATAATGATTCAACAAAATGGGATTACCTGGAACATTATGTAAAAGATATCCTTACCAGTTTTAAGAATGACCAACGCATCCTGATGTGGGATCTTTACAACGAACCCGGGAACAGCGGTTATAATCTTACGTCAATGCCCTTACTGAAAAAAATATTTCAATGGGCATGGACTATCCGGCCTTCCCAGCCGCTAACCTGCGCTACCTGGTATGATAATAAAGCATTGAATGAGTTTCAGCTTGCCAGTTCGGATGTCATCACTATTCATAATTACAACGATTCGGCTAACCTTGAAAAAGAATTGCAGGAGAAACTGAAACTTGGGCGCCCTGTTATCTGCAGTGAATACATGGCAAGAACCCGCAACAGCCGGTTTGAAACTCATTTGCCTGTTTTCAAAAAATACAATGCAGGCGCTATCAACTGGGGATTTGTGTCAGGAAAAAGCAATACTATTTATCAATGGGATACACCCATACCTGACGGTTCAGAACCGAAACTATGGTTCCATGATATTTTCCGGAAAGACGGGACGCCATTCGACAAAAATGAAATTGATGTCATCAGGCAATTGACAAAAAGGAACAGGTAATATGAAAGTAACGATCATAGGTGGCGGTGTCATCGGTTTATGCACCGCTTATTATTTACGAAAGGCAGGTTATGAAGTAACAGTTATTGACCGTAATGATATTACCACCGGGTGTTCCTTTGGCAATATGGGTTATATCTCTCCCAGTCATTTTATTCCTTTGGCTACGCCGGGTATCATCAGGCAGGGATTAAAATGGATGATGAGTTCTTCCAGCCCTTTTTATATCAAACCAAGATTAAATCTTGATCTGATCCGCTGGGGGATGACCTTTCGGAATTCTGCTACAAAAAAACATGTAGAAGAAAGCGCCCCGCATCTGAATAATTTATTGCAATTGAGCCGGGAGCTGATGAATGATTTTAAAAGGGCTTTACCGGAATCATTCAGTATGATCGAGAAAGGATGCTGGATGCTGTATAAAACGGAAAAGACAGGTGAACATGAAAAACATTTGGCGGAACAGGCCCATGCGTTTGGGTTGAAAACTATTATGTGCTCTCCGCAGCAGGTGCAGGAATATGAAACAGAAGTGGAAGTAAATGTAGCAGGTGGTATATTGTACCTGGACGATTGCCATATTGATACGGCAAAGTTCATGCGGATATTGTATAGTTATTTACAAAAGGAAGGAATAAAATTCTGGGTGAATACGGAAGTGACCGGGTTTGAAAAAAGTAATGGCAGGGTTACGGGGATCATTACAGATAAAGCAGAACTCCCTTGTGATGAACTGATCATTGCCAATGGATCGTGGCTGGGTAATATCTCCAAACTATTAGGCATAAAAATGCTGATGCAGCCGGGTAAGGGGTATAGCGTAGTATATAATGATCTTGAAAAAAACCTGCAATACCCTTCCATACTTGTTGATGACAGGACTGCCACTACCCCGATTGACCGCTGGTTGCGCATCGGCGGTACCATGGAACTGAGCGGGCATAATGATAATATATTACCAAAAAGAGTGGAGGCGATTTACAACGCCTTTAAAAAATATTACCCGGCTATGAATATCCCTGCACCCGATATCAATAAAGCATGGTTGGGTTACCGCCCGGTAACACCGGATGGTATGCCTTATATTGGCCGGCACAGCAAATACAGCAACCTTCTCTATGCAGGAGGACATGCTATGCTGGGCGTAAGCGCCGCAGCCGGAACGGGCCGGTTGATGGAAGAGATCATCAGCCATAAACCACCGGCTATTCCACTCGGGGCTTTCAGGCCCGACAGGTTTGGTTGATAACTGAACTTTGGATATAATCAGCAGTTAGTATCTTTATCAAAATCATTTCAAATGAAAAAGCTTGTCTTTCTTTTCGTATTATCAGTATGTTTTTTGACAATATCGTATGCCCAGCAACACCAGTTGATAAAAAAATGGGAAACCGATACGATATTAAAAGTGCCTGAATCAGTTTTGTTTGATGCAAATAACAAAGTCCTGTATGTCGCCAATATTGATGGCACAGAACCCTGGGGTAAGGATGGAAAAGGATCTGTTGGTAAAGTAGGAATGGATGGTAAAATAATTAAAGTGGACTGGGTGGCCGGTTTGAATGCGCCGAAGGGTATGGGTCTTTATAAAGGAAAATTATATGTAGCCGATCTGGAGAACCTGGTGGTAATTGATATTGCAAAAGGAAGTATTGAAAAAACGATCGCCGTGGAAAATGCACAGGGCCTGAATGATGTGACGATTGACAAGAACGGTGTCATATATGTTTCGGATTCAAAGGCAAAAAAATTATTTCGTGTGGAGAATGGGAAGGCTGAATTATTTCTTGACAGCCTGAAAGGGCCAAACGGCGTACTGATGCGGGGTGATGATTTTTATATACTGGACGCAGGAGGTATGTATAAAGTAGAAAAAGATAAATCGCTGACCAAAATAACGGATGGCATGGAAGGCGGTACGGATGGTATTGAAAATGTTACCGGCAATGATTTTATTATTTCCTGCTGGGCAGGGGCGGTGTGGTATGTAAATGCTGACGGAACAAAACAGCTCTTGCTGGATACTAGGGCGGAAAAAAAGAATACGGCAGATATTGGTTTTGATGCAAAAACGAAAATAGTATATGTTCCTACTTTCTGGAAAAATTCAGTAGTGGCTTACGAGGTAAAGTAACGTTAATTTTAAAGGACGAATTTTCACGCAACACAACTGTGTTTATTTTTACTGCTTATGAATTGTACAGCTTTACGAATACCTTACCGGCAGGCAGGAACTTTTTCAAAGATCGTCACTGACTATATTGATCAGGCGGATGCGCTGAAGTCTTTCTATAAGTATCCTCCATCACTTAATGGTATTCAAAAGGCAATTGAGGAAAGAAAAAGTTTTCCTGCCGGCAGGGAGGTGCTGGTAACGGAACTGAAAAAGCAATACGGTGATCTTTTACAGGGAAAACCGGCTCAGAACATTGATGCTTTATTGTCACCGGGTACTTTCACCGTAACCACCGCTCACCAGCCTAATATTTTAACCGGGCCTTTATATTTTATTTACAAGATCCTTCACGCAATAAAGCTGGCCGAACACCTGAAAGCCTCTTTGCCTCAATACAATTTTGTTCCTGTTTACTATATGGGTTCTGAAGATGCTGACCTGGATGAACTTGGGCATATCCATCTCAATGGTAAAAAACTGAAATGGGAAACCATACAGACCGGGGCAGTAGGGAGGATGATTATAGATAAAGAATTTCTTCGTTTGGTTGATGCTGCTGAAGGTCAGATAGGCGTCATGCCCTTTGGAAAAGATATTATTGACCTTGTAAAAGTTTTTTATAAAAAAGGAAACCGTATACAGGATGCTACTTTTCAGTTTGTACATGCTTTATTTGCTGAATACGGGTTGGTTGTTCTGATCCCCGATAACGCTGCGCTGAAGAAGCAGGCTATCTCCGTATTTAAAGATGACTTGTTGCATCAAACACCTTCGGAGCTTGTTGGTAAAACAATTGAGAAAATAGATGAAGCTGGTTATAAAGTGCAGGCGAACCCGAGAGAGATCAATTTATTTTATTTAAAAGACGGGGTGAGAGAAAGAATTGAGAAGGTGAATAGTGAATGGAGAGCGGTGAATGGGAAGGAGCGGTTTACTGAAACGGAGTTACTTAAAGAATTGAATGAGCATCCGGAAAGGTTTAGTCCGAATGTTATTCTCCGTGGGATATTCCAGGAGACAATTTTACCCAACATAGCTTTTATCGGCGGGGGAGGAGAGTTGGCCTACTGGTTGCAGTATGGCGGCCTGTTTGCACATTATAAAGTCCCGTTTCCTGTGCTGGTATTGCGCAATTCATTTTTAGTTATTGAAAAGAGCTGGCAGCAAAAAATAAATAAGCTTGGTTTCACTGCTGAGGATTTCTTTTTACCCGAAGAGAAGCTCCTGGGTAAACTCGTTGCACGGGAAAGTAAGAATGTAACAAAGCTTAACGGTTCGCTGACGCAGGTAGAAAAGCTATATGAATTATTAAAGAAACAGGCAGGGCAGGTGGACACTTCTCTGACGAATCATGTAGAAGCGTTAAAAACAAAAGCTGTTTATCGTTTGCAGGAACTGGAAAAGAAAATGCTGCGGGCGGAAAAAAGAAAATTCACTGACCAGCAGCGGCAGATACATACCGTCAAATCCCGGTTATTCCCCGGCAATGGCCTGCAGGAACGGTATGATAACATCCTGTATTATTACGCTATATGGGGAAAGGAGTTTATCCAGAAACTCTATGAAGATTCATTGGCGCTGGAACAGGAATTTGTGATTTTATCGGAAAAGTGATCAGCTATGTATGTAATCATGCAGGTGACTGATCGTTTCTTTCTGCATTAATATGGTTTCTTTTACCACATCGCTCATAGAAATAATTCCGCTCAATTTGTTGTTGTCAAAAACCGGCATATAGCGGATATTTCTGCTGGTCATCAGTTCCATACAATGTTCTATTGTATCGGAAGGTTTTACCGATGGCAAATCAATGGTCATAATATCAGCAACTGTTGTATCAGAGGAGTTTTTTCCCTTCAGGATCACTTTACGGGAGTAATCTCTTTCCGTCATAATACCGAGATAACGGTCGTTTTCCATGATGACCACGGAACCGATATTCTTGTCGGCCATTATCTGCAGGGCCTGAGCTACGGGTGTGGCCGGCGAAACGGATGCAATATTAGACCCTTTACGGGTAAGTACAGTGGATACACTCCTCATAGTGGCAATGTTTTATAAACTAAATTTACGGAAAAAGATCCAATTAAATAGATATACCTCCGACATCGTCTTTCAATGAAAGATAGTCCATTCGCCCGATTCCATGTGGTTGATAAACCTCCTTATTCTAAACGGATTAACTCATTGGTAAACTGGTAAACCGGGCAGTTTTGAGAACCTGCGATTCTAAAACCCTTTAAAAGTCCGTGATATCAAACCCATTCTCCCAGCCATCCTTCTTCATCTTCTTTACTTTTTCAATTACTTCCTTGCCCAGGGAGTTTTTGTAATCAGCTACTTTTTTCAACACATCTTTATCTGAAGACCCGATTATCTCAGCGGCTAAGATACCGGCATTCTTTGCGGCGTTTAAGGCGACAGTGGCAACGGGTACGCCATTGGGCATTTGTAAAATAGAAAGCACAGAATCCCATCCGTCAATTGAGTTGGATGATTTGACAGGAACACCAATTACAGGTAATGGCGTAATAGACGCGACCATACCCGGCAGATGAGCAGCGCCGCCAGCTCCGGCAATAATTACTTTTAATCCCCTGTCAGCTGCTTTTTGTGCATACTCTACCATACGAAGAGGAGTACGATGAGCGGATACTATTGTTACTTCATGGGAGATGCCAAATTGTTTGAGTATATCAGATGCAGCCTCCATGATGCTAAGGTCGCTGTCGCTTCCCATTATTATTCCAACCAAAGGATTCATGTAAGAAGTTTGTGGAGCAAAGAAACGGGAAAAAAGGGGTTCTCGCAAAGGCGCGGCGGCGCAAAGCTCAATTCGTTGCGTCTTTGCGGCGTTGCGTGACAATTATTTTACCAGGTCACCTTTCAACCGCAGCAGTTCCGTCTCCGCGAGTTTTGTATTATACCTGGCCGAGATCAGGCGGTTGTATGCAATTTCAAGACTATTCTGCGCTTCGCGTAATTGAATATAAGTAGAAGCGCCAAGCCGGTATGTTTCAAAGATGATGGTTACATTTTCTTTAGCCAGCAGGATATTCTCTTCTTCCAGTTGCAATGCTTTTTTCTGGGCTTCATAACCTTTGAAAGCATTGAGCACACTTAAATTGACCAGCGACCGTTGGTTTCCATATACCAATTGCTGGAACTGAATATCTAATTGCGCCTGTTTGATAAGACGCCTGGTAGTAAAATTGTTGAGAATAGGAATAGCAGCCGTAAAACCATAATTAAGACCTTTCGCCTGGCTAAACAAAGGTGAAAATGGATTGATCACCGTTTTATTATCTACCCTGCTGAAGTTGTAAGCTGAGTTAAAGGATACAACAGGGAAACGTTCCGCCCTGCGTTCCTTCAGGGAAAAATTAGCGATGTCAATATTCTTTTTGGCAATAAGCAGGGAGGGATTTGTTTTCTCCAGTTCATGCTGAAGATCACCCAGTGCCAGTTTTGTATCCAGGATGATAGAGTCACCTACTTCGTAGTTGGTGCCGCTGGCTACGTTCATTACCTGGTTCAACTGTTCCTTTAGCTGGGCAATAAGTGTTTGCTGGTTCAGTTGCGCCGCTTTCTGTGCATTCAGATCCACCTTGCTTTGCAGCACATCCGGTTTGGCACCCGTGCCTATATCTAATTTGTATTGCGCCAGCTTTACTCTTTCATTGTTGATGGACATCTGCTCTTCAACAGCCTTTAGCTGCTGCTTCTGGGGGATGATATCATAGTAGTTATTAATGACCGTTGCTACGGTGCTTACTACCTGGTTTTTGATACCCAATTCACCTAGCCTGATATACTCTGCCGCTTTATCCCGGGTAGCAAACATTTTTAACCCGTCAAATAACGTCCAGTTAAGCGCAAGACCGGCCGCTATATTATTTGACTTTATGCCTTTACTCTCTCTCTTGCTGCCATCAGCTAATGTTTGTTTTTGTGCATTGTTGTTCCAGGTAGTTCCAAGATTGCCATTCAGTCTTGGGATAAAAACAGCATTACGAAAAGAATAGTCCAGCGCAGCCACTGCAGAATCGTTTTTGGAAAGTTGTATATCGTAGTTATTCTGTAAGGCTGTTGCGATAGCTTCTTCCAGCGTCAGCATTTTTTGTGCATGAAGGTTTGATGCAGTCAAAAGAAAAGCTGGGCAGAGAACAGAAAGTACAAGAGTGCCCTTCGTCAGGCTCCGGATAAACTTCAACATAGCTGATCAGGGAGTTTAAGCTGGTTACAAAATTAATTTACAGGGTCGGGTGATACGGGTGTTTTTTCTGCAAGCTGTTCCTCATATTTACCTGCTTTCTTTTTGGATGACAAGAAAGTGTATAAAGCAGGCACTACATACAATGTCAGTACAAGTGAAAACAATAATCCCCCAACAATAACGATGCCTAATGGGACCCTGCTCTTACCTGCGGAACCGATCGCCATAGCAATCGGTAATGCGCCAAGTGTAGTGGCCAGTGTTGTCATCAATATGGGGCGAAGCCTTGCCACCGCCGCATCTATAGCCGCCGGTATCTTCTTTTCACCGCGTAACCGTTTCTTGTTGGCAAACTCTACGATCAGGATACCATTCTTTGTTACTAAACCTATCAGCATGATGATGCCTATTTGCGAAAAGATATTCAATGTCTGGCCGAATAATTTTAAACTTAATACAGCTCCCGCCAATGCCAGCGGCACCGTGATCATGATGATAAGCGGGTCAATAAAACTTTCAAATTGTGCTGACAGTACCAGGAAAATCAATACCAGCGCCAATATGAACGCAAAAGATGTATTGGAAGAACTTTCTGCGAAATCCCTTGACTGACCGCTCAGCGATGTGGTAAATGAATCATCCAGCACTTTCTTCGCAATGCGTTCCATTTCAGCGATACCATCGCCCAGTGCTTTTCCGTTGGCTAACCCGGCTGAAATAGTAGCGCTTTTAAAACGGTTGAAATGGAATATCGTAGAAGGATTGGCCGATTCAGTCATTGTTACCAGGTTGTCAAGCTGTATCAGAACGCCTTTATTATTCCTTACATAAAATGCTCTCAGGTCAAGCGGATCATCACGGTCTTTGCGGTCCACCTGTGCTATCACCTGGTATTGCTTTCCATCTTTAATGAAATAACCAAAACGCCGCCCGCTTAGTGCGAGTTGCAATGAATTGGTGATGTCCAGTACCGACACGCCAAGTTCATTCGCTTTCAGCCTGTCAATAACGATCTGCAATTCGGGCTGATTGAATTTCAGGTTCACATCAGATCCCTGGAAGACCGGGCTTTTATTTACTTCATCAATAAACTGCGGTACCTTTTCTTTTAGCTTATCGAAGTTTAGATTTTGCAATACAAACTGAACCGGGAAAGAACCGCGGCCACCCTGGCCCACCGATATGGTTTGTTCCTGTACAGCAAAGGCCCGTACGTTAGTTATCTTTCTGAGCATGCCAGACATTTGCTGTGTTATCTGGTCCTGTGACCGTTTTCTTTCAGATGCATCGGTCAACCCCATACTGATCGAAGAAACATTACTTGCACCGCCACCACCTCCGCCACCGCCGGGAGCAAAAGCCAGTACTACACTTTTTTCAGGTATAGAGTCCATCAACATTTGCGTAATAGCATAATTGATTTTATCAGTAAAATCAAAATCAGTGCCTTCAACGGCGGTAATACTTGTACGGATACGGTTCCTGTCTTCCATCGGCGCTAATTCGGAAGGGATGGCTCTTCCTATAAAATAAATAATGCCTAGCGCAGCTATGATAATACCAAAAGCAAGCCAGCGTAATCTCATGAATCCCTTGAGGCTCCTCCGGTAAATATTTTCCATACCCGCAAAGAATGGTTCCGTTTTTCTATAGAACCATGAATGCCCCTGCTTTTTACTGCTGGTTAAAAAGATATTAAGTACGGGAGTCAGTGACAGGGAAACAAAAGCGGAGATGAGTACAGCGCCGGCGACAACAATCCCGAATTCACGGAATAATCTTCCCACAAAACCCTGCAGAAATATAATGGGTAAGAAAACGATCGCCAGTGTAATCGAAGTGGCAATAACGGCAAAGTAAATTTCCCTGGAACCTTCCAGGGCCGCCTTATGTTTATTCATTCCTTCTTCCATTTTCTTATAAATATTCTCTGTCACAACAATACCATCATCCACCACAAGACCGGTGGCCAGTACAATCGCGAGCAGTGTAAGAATATTAATGGAAAATCCTGCTATATACATGATAAAGAAGGCGCCGATCAACGAAACCGGGATATCAATTAATGGCCGTACGGCAATGGAAAAGCTGCGGAAGAAAAGGAAGATGATAAGTACAACAAGCCCGATGGCGATAAAAAGTGTTTCTTTTACTTCGGATACTGCCTTGCGCACAAAATTCGACCGGTCATAGCCTACTTCAAATATGATATCAGCCGGCATATCTTTTTTGATCACAGCAATACGTTTGTAAACTTCATCAGCGATCTCTATCTGGTTAGATCCCGGTTGTGCTATTACACCGATATTCACTGAAGGGATATTATTTTTCCTGGAAGCGCTTTCTTCATTATCAGAACCCAGTTCCGCATTGCCCACATCCTTGAAACGTATAATGCCATTAGGATCATCACGGATAATAAGATTGTTGAATTCTTCTTCCGTCATAAGCTTCCCGTATGTCTTAACGATAAGTTGCGTGGCATTGCCCCTTATTTTTCCACCCGGTAATTCAATATTCTCCCTGTTCAGCGCTGCCTGTATATCCTGTATGGTCATTTTGTAGGCGCTCAATTTAGCCGGGTCTATCCACATACGCATGGAATAACGCCTGCCAAAAACATTGACCGAACTTACTCCCTGGATGGTTTGTAATCTTTCCTGCACAATATTTTCGGCAAAATCAGTTAACTCCATTAATCCTTTGCGCTGGCTTTGTATCTGGAGAAAGATAATAGGATCGGAATCTGAATCCGCCTTGGTAACAATAGGAGGGGCATCAACATCCTGCGGAAGATTGCTGACCGCCTGGGATACTTTATCACGAACATCATTGGCTGCTTTCTCCAGGTCAACACTAAGATCAAACTCCACCGTAATATTGCTGCTGCCCTGTGCGCTGTTAGAGGTAATGTTTTTTACTCCCTGTACGCCATTAATCGCTTTTTCTAATGGTTCTGTTATCTGCTGTTCGATGATATCCGCACTGGCGCCGGTATAAGAAGTCCGTACATTAATAACAGCCGGGTCAATAGCAGGATATTCTCTTATACCAAGAAATGAATAACCAATGCCCCCGAATATCATGATGACAAGGGAGCAAACAATCGCCAGTACCGGTCTTTTTAAACTAAGCTCTGATAAGTTCATTTGTATTGTCAGTGTTGAATGGTGGATTGTCAGTGAGGATATTTACCTGGTAATCCCGCCATTCAGCAATTTGAGTGTTTAATAATTTTCATTTAATACTGATCGGACTTAAGCTATTCACCATTCATTACTGGGCATTCACCTTTGTCAGCTTAACATCGCTGTTGGGTTTCAGGAACAGTAAGCCGGAGGTGATGACCGTATCGCCATTGTTCAACCCGGTCTCTACCTGTACATCAGATGAATCACGGACACCCGTTGTTATCTCAGATGCTAATGCTTTACCGCCCTTGTATAAATAAATCAGCTTTTTTCTTCCTTGCGGTAAGATGGCACCGGATGGAACCATCAGGGCGTTTTCATTTTTGCCAAGCACGATCACTACTTTAGCATAAGCGCCGGGTACAAGCGATTGATCTTTTGCTTTTACAACTGCCCTGACCGACAGGCTGCGGGTATCTTCTGCAATAGACACTTCTGTTGCCGATACAACCGCATGATAAGTAGCGGGGGAGCCGTCAATAGTAAACCGGATATCCTGCCCGTTCTTTATCTGCGATCCATATTTTTCAGGTACAGTAAACTGTAATTTCAATTGATTCACCTGGCCGATAGTAGTAATAACTGTAGCTGGTGTAATAAAAGCACCCGGGCTGATATTTTTCAAACCAAGCTTGCCGCTGAAAGGTGCAAGAATAGTTGTCTTGGTAATGGCCGCCCTTGTGATCTCAATATCCGCTTTGATATTATTTACATTCAGTAAACTGAGGTCATAATCCTGCTGGCTGATGCCCTGTATCTTTAATAATTGTTCAGATCTTTTCTCTGATTGTTCAGCAATACCTAATTGAACCTGCGATTTTTTTAACTGGGCCTGCAGGTCACCATCATAAATTTTTGCCAGCAAAGCGCCTTTATCTACAAAGCTTCCTTCCTTTACATTTAATAAAACTACCCTTCCTGAAATTTCGGGATGTATTTCCGTTGACTCAAAAGGAAGTATAGTCCCCGGCACTTCCACATTATCGCTGATGCTCTGCGGTTTTGCAATATATACTTCTACGGGAATGGGAGCTGCCTTGCCACCTGCCTGTTGCACCGGTCCGGATTTTTCATCTTTGCCGCCGCAGGCTGTTAGTAACAATAAAATAACTGATGGGATAATGACTCTCATGTTTGTTCTCTGTGTACAATTGGTTAAAAAAGACGGAATAATAAAGGTAAAGGATAATCGCAAGTTCTTAGACGTCAAAAACATATCGTTCCTGCTTTGAAATTGCGGGAATTATAAGCGGTTTTTGTAAAGGATAAAAGGAAATCAGGCTTTTGCCAGCAAAGTTCTCTTCACTTTGTTCGATTGATGAAGGAGTTCCTGTTTTTCCCGGCTCATAATGGTCACATGCCCCATTTTGCGCCCTGGTTTTGTTTGCTTCTTACCGTATAAATGCACGAATGCATTATCAATCTTCAGTACTTCGTCGAGTCCTTCATATTTCACATCACCGCTATAGCCATTTTCACCTACTATATTGACCATAATGGAAGGCAATATATGTTCAGTATTTCCTAATGGATAGCCCAGCATTACCCGCCAGAGCATATCAAACTGGGAACTGTAATGCGCTTCAATAGTATGATGGCCGCTATTATGTACCCTGGGTGCTGTTTCGTTGACGAAAACATCACCATCCCTGTTGATGAACATTTCTACGGCAAACAGACCCGGTGATTTAAAGTTTCTTACCACTGATAAAGCAATGGCCTCTACTTTCCACAGTACCCTTGTTTCGATCTCAGCGGGGCAGATCTGGAAGTCGAGTAAATTAAGATGGGGATCAAATACCATTTCAACGGGGGGATATAAAACCGTATCGCCTTTCTCATTGATGGCGACCATCTGGGCTATTTCTTTGTAAATGGGTACCAGTTTTTCCAAAACGGCCGGCATATCAAAGCCCTTATCCATATCCTGTTTTGTTTTGATGATCTGTACGCCTTTGCCATCATACCCGCCTTCGGCCAGTTTATGTACCGCTGGTAAAAAATCTTCCTGTTCTTTTAATTCATTGAGATTATTAGTAATGATAAAACCTGCCGAGGGCATATCATGAGATTTATAGTATTCTTTCTGAAGAATTTTATTCCTGATCGTTTTAAGTACAGAAGGCCGGGGATATATTTTGACTCCTTCACTTTCCAGTTTCTCCAGCGCTTCTACATTTATATTTTCAATTTCAATGGTAAGTGCATGTAGCCCTTTTCCAAAGTTGTAAACGTCATCGAAGTTTTTAATATCGCCACTGGTAAAATGATGACAGAGATGAGCCGCCGGACACCCCGGATCATTTTCCATTACAAAAGTCTCAACGGGATAATTGGCCGCTGCCTGTAATAACATTCTTCCTAATTGCCCGCCGCCAAGGATACCAATTTTTTGCATGAGGCAAAGATAAGTGAACAGAACTTTCCGCCATTGGCGCGGTGATCCGGCAAATAACAGGTTGTATAAAATAATTCTATTAAAACTGTTTAATTAAACTAAATTGGATATATAAATCGTGATCTGCTCATGGTTTACTCTCTCAGGAATCTCATTTTCAGTTTTGCCATTGTCATCTTCGTGGTGCTGCTGATCGTTTTGCGTACTCTTTCCGCACTCCGGTCACAGGAAAAGGAGCAGGTAAAGATCATTCAGTCCCGGGAGGCTTTACAGACATTAGGACCGGCCATCATCAACATGCAGCAGTTTGAATCCGCGGCCATTAATTATTTTAATACCGGGGATAGTGACTTTTTAGTACTTTATAATACTCTTGGAGCAAGATTACGCAATGATTCCGCAGCGATGGCCGGCCTTGCCCGCAAAAACAGGGAAAAAAGAATATCCTATTCTGAACTTGGCGCCATCATTCATAAAGTGATAACATTGGCTCCTGGCGTTATGCAGTCACAGCAATTAAAAGGAGAAGCAATCGCCGGCAATTGGCAAAGCATTCCCCTTGCAGATACATTTAAGAATATAGCTACCAAACTGGAAAATGAAAACCGGGAGATATTAAACATCTCTTATGGTGACAGTATCCATCTTACCCGCGAGACCTTTGCCTTCGTAAAAATAATATCAGGGATGCTGATCCTTATTCTTGTAATCAGTTTCTATTTTATCTATCATGATATCAGGACACGCAAAAGAACGGAAGAACAGGTACAGCAATTCAATGCTGAACTGGAAAAGCAGGTAAAGGAAAAAACAGCCGTTATCAGGGAAAGTGAAGAAAAATACCGGCGTCTTCATGAAAGTATGATGGATGCTTATGTTATGGTGAATATGCAGGGCCGGTTGCTCGAATTCAATCCCTCTTTTAAGGAAATGGTGGGTTATACCGATGACGAACTTTTGCAAAAAAATTATACTGATATCACCCCGGTAAAATGGCATGAGCTGGATGCCGGCATCATAGAGGACCAGGTTCTTCAAAAGGAATACTCACAGGTGTATGAAAAGGAATATATTCATAAAAGCGGCAGGATTTTGCCTGTAGAGCTAAGAACTTTTTTATTGAATGATAATTCCGGGAAACCGGAAGCCATGTGGGCTATTGTAAGAGATATTTCAGCCCGGAAGGAAGCAAAAGAAAAACTGCGTGCATCCGAAAAAAATCTTCGTTATGTCTTATCCAGTACTTCAGATAACTTTTATGTGTTAGATAAAAACTACCGGGTGACGTTAATAAATGAAGCTGCAAAAAAAAGTCTTAACAAGGCATGGGGAGCGTCGGTGGATACAGGAGCGAATATCCTGGATCTGATACCTGCTGATAATAACGGATCCATTCGTAAGAGTATTGATAAGGTTTTTACCGGGGAAAAAGTTGAGTATGAGCTGAATCATTCACAGGAAGATCTGTCACCATGGGTACTGGTAACTTATACGCCTGTCTCTGACGAAGCAGGAGCCGTTGTTGGGGCTTATATCGTAACAAAGGATATTTCGGAACGAAAGAATGCCGAGCGGGAACTGGTAGAAGCTGAAGCAAAATTCAGAAACCTGGTAGAGCAGTCATTGGTTGGAGTTTATATCATTCTTGAAAATAAACTGGCGTATGTAAACCCCCGCTTCGCTGAAATATTTGGATATGAACAGCATGAACTGGCAGATTCTTTTTCAATAGATATGATAGTGCATCCCGGCCAAATGAAAAAAGTAGCGGAAAACATACGAATCCGCCTGTCAGGCAAAACTGATAGTATGCATTACGAGGTACAGGGAGTAAAGAAAAACAAAGAAATTATTGATGTGGAAGTATTCGGAAGCCGTACTCAATATAAGGGCAAGCCAGCCATTATCGGAACGTTACTGGATATAAGTGATCGGAAAAAGACTGAGAAAGAAAAAGAGCAGGTCCGTTACCTGCTTAATGAAAGGGTGAAAGAATTAACCACATTATACCAGGTAAGCCAGGTCTTCCAAACAGAAAAGAGATCCGTAAAAGAGCTGTTGCAGGAGATCGGGTCTATTTTGCCAACAGGCTGGCAATACCCGGAGATTACAGCAGCCAGGATCGTACTTGGGGATATAGAATTTAAAACACCCCATTTCGGCAGCTTTTTTCATAAACAAATTGCAACATTTCCCACACCCGGGGGCAAACAGGGATTAATAGAAATTATTTACCTGGAACAAAGACCTGCAGAATCAGAGGATGCATTTTCATCAGAGGAAAGAAACCTTATCAATATGGTAGCGGATATGCTGAGGATATATTTCGCCCGTTTGCATGAAGCGGAAATAAATGAAAAGATGGAACGGGAAATGCTCAATCAAAAAGTGCAAGAGCAAAAAACAGTTACAAGGGCTGTATTAAATGCGGAGGAAACAGAAAGAAATAAGATAGGAAGGGAATTGCATGACAATGTGAACCAGATATTGGCAAGTATAAAACTCTTTTTAAAAATGGCCTCGGAAAAAGATAATAAAGGGGTAGGTGAGCTGCTCAGCAGATCAGTGACATTGCTGGACAGCGCCATCAACGAGATTCGTTCGCTGAGCCAGAACCAGGTAACTCCTTTGAAAATGGTTGACCTTACAGAATTGATCCAAAACCTGGTGGACAGGCTGGATGACAGCACATCAATAAAAACAAGCTTTACCTGCAAAATTGACCCGGTAATTGATGATGAGCTGAAATTAAATATTTACCGCATTGTCCAGGAGCAGGTCAGTAATATACTTAAGCATGCCGAAGCTACTGAGATCACTATCCGGCTGGATACAGGAGACACTTTTTTCTGTGTTTTGATTAGCGATAATGGAAAAGGCTTTAACACGGAAAGCAAAAGAAAGGGTATTGGTATTTCCAATATGATCAACCGGGTGGAATCCTTTAACGGGGAATTGAAAATAGAAAGCAGTCCCGGGAATGGGTGCAACATTGAAATACGGATACCCTGTTAATCTTATAGTATGAACCAGTTTGTTTTTATAATTTTGCCGCATGCGCCCCGATTATCCCCATAAGTTATTCAATGACCATCGTTGCGACTTTAACCTCTTGATGGAAGTTCTGGCTATGGATGCCACTCAATCTGTTTGAGACACGGAGGTATGAATTTCTTCCATTGTATAGATTTTTTAGTAGCACAAACTATTTTCACAACGAAAGCTGTTTACTATGTCAACAATACCTAAAACGGATACCAAACAAAATATCCCGACCGATTTTCTTCCACTTGAAGGAACAGACTATGTAGAATTTTATGTAGGAAACGCCAAACAGGCGGCGCATTTTTACATGACCGCATTTGGCTTCCATGCACTGGCTTATGCCGGCCCTGAAACGGGAGTAAAAGACAGGGCCAGTTATGCAATAAGACAACATAAGCTCACTTTTGTTTTAACTACACCGGTAAGACCCAATAATCCGATGGCCGATCATATTTATAAACATGGTGACGGGGTAAAAGCATTATCACTTAGAGTAAATGATGCTACCGGTGCGTGGGAGGAAACCACTCAACGTGGGGCTAAAAGCTATATGGAGCCCACAACGTTAAAAGATAATGACGGAGAAGTGGTGATGAGCGGCATTCATACTTATGGAGATACGGTGCATTTATTTATTGAAAGAAAAAATTACAAAGGCGTTTTTATGCCGGGCTACAGGGAATGGAGTAACCCGCATTTTAAAACAACCGATACCGGATTGCAATACGTAGATCACTGCGTTGGTAACGTGGACTGGAACCAGATGAACCCCTGGGTAAAGTTTTATGAAGATGTCATGGGTTTTAAAAATATCCTGACATTTGATGATGAAGATATTTCGACTGAATACTCCGCATTAATGAGTAAAGTAATGAGCAGTGGCAACGGGTTTGTCAAATTTCCCATTAATGAACCGGCTGAGGGAAAGAAAAAATCACAGGTGGAAGAATACCTGGAGTTTTATAATGGGGAAGGTGTGCAGCATGTGGCCCTTGCAACGAAAGATATTGTAGCAACCGTGCGTGACCTGATGAGCCGCGGCGTCGAATTTTTAAAAGTTCCTACTTCCTATTATGATGACCTTTTAGAAAGGGTAGGACATATTGATGAAGACCTGGAACCATTAAAGGAACTGGGAATTTTGGTGGACAGGGACCATGAAGGCTATTTATTGCAATTGTTTTCCAAACCGGTAGAAGACAGGCCGACTTTATTCTTTGAGATCATTCAGCGCAAGGGAGCCAAAAGTTTTGGTAAAGGAAATTTTAAGGCCTTGTTCGAAGCAATTGAAAGAGAGCAGGAAGCAAGAGGAAACCTTTAGCACGCAGAAGTTGCAAGCTAAGAGTTGCGAGTCAGGAGTTCAGGGTCCGGAGTCGGGAAAGTCCGAAAGACAATCCCTTATTTCCGGTTGTTTCTTCAGGAGTTACGGGTTTTTAGGTCTTTTGGGCTTATTTTCAATTTATCTTTACAGAATAATTAAATAGATTACAGCATAAAACCAACAGTAAAATCGTTATCTTAATATAGTCAACGTAAAGCATGAAGAACCTGTTTTTATCCATAGCCCTGATTGTATGTTTTAACAATGTTATTCTGGCCCAGCCGTCGGCACAAAGAACGGGCGCTTCGTTCTCCTCATTTATTGATTTTCAGAAAACTTTCCCGCATCCGGATGAATCCTTCAGGCGAAAAGAGGATACGCTGCAAAAACAGTTTGCGGAAAAGGGATTGAAATGGCCTGCCAATTACATCTATATACGTTCTTTCAAATATGACAGCCAGATGGAGATATGGGTGAAGGATGAATTGAACGACCCCTTCAAATTGTTTAAGACCTATAAGGTTTGCGCCCTGGCTGGTACCTTAGGCCCCAAAAGAATGGAAGGTGATTACCAGGTGCCGGAAGGATTTTACTATATTAATGAATTCAACCCCAAAAGTTCGTATTACTTGTCCCTGGGTATCAATTATCCCAATGCTTCTGATAAAATGCTGAGCGATTCGATGCGCCCGGGAGCCGGTATTTATATTCATGGCAGTTGCGTTACGGTCGGTTGCATTCCCCTTACGGATGACAGGATAGATGAAGTATATATACTGGCGGCCCATGCCAAAAGCCAGGGGCAGGATTATATCCCAGTTCATATTTTCCCTGTGCGTTACAATGTGCCGAGAAGTGTCGCCTTCCTGAACAATTTATCTAAGGACGACCCGGATCTGAAAAAATTTGCCGTCAGGCTCGAAGACGCCTTCGATTATTTTGATAAATACAAACAATTACCGGTCATCCTGATCAATGACAAAGGGGATTATATTGTAAATGGCTCACTGGCCCATAAAATCCCTGTTGAAAAAGATGAAGTTGCCGTAAAACGTACGGCTGTTTTGCACCGCGAAAGAAAAGTTACCGGCCTGGTGGAAGCTGTTCATGAATGGCCTAAGTATCCGGGTGGCGGACCCGCTTTTATGAAATACCTGGAAGGCCTTGGTAAAGACATGGTAGAGTATTTACCGAAGGGAACAAGAAAAGCTTATGTGCAGGTGGAGTTTATCGTGGATAAAGATGGCGTGCCCACTAATTTTAAAGTCATTAAAGGGAGCAAAGACGAAGACTTTATAGATGAGCTGATAAGCAAGATGGAAAAAATGCCTCAATGGCAACCCGCCATTCTGAATGATAAACCGGTACCCAAGAAAATGGTACAGACTATCGCTATCGAAATTCCCGAGGTTTTAGTGGGTGGTTAATGGCTGTATCAGTAACTGTGCAGTTTCCTGCGTTTGCTGGCGAAGCAGTATCTTTTTTCCTTCAGTTAATTTTTCTACTATTTCGTTATTGTAATGCCGGATAGTAAGTAATGATAATCCTTTCATCATTGACACATCAAATAATTCGGAAGCTTCTAATGCCAGCTTTTCAATTCTTTCACTGCGATCATCTAATACACACAGAAAACTGATCGCGCCGTTTTGAGTAAGGTTGGGTTTTACTTTCAGTTTTTCAAATAAATGATACAGGTGCCCTACATGATGTTCACCCACAAAGGAAAAATCTTTTGAATTCATTTCCAGCATTACCTGGTTTTCTTTCAGTACAATGATCGGGGGTAAGTGCTTCAGCGTTTGATCATGGATCACCGTTCCGGGAAGCGATGGATTTAAAAAGCATTTTACATACAGGGGAATGCCTTTATTCTGCAAAGGCTTGATGGTCTTGGGATGAATGACCTGCGCGCCGTAATAGGCCATTTCGATCACTTCGTTGTAATTCAGTTCATGAATGGGCTGCGCATCCGGGAATTGTTTGGGATCGGCATTCATTACACTTTCCACGTCTTTCCAGATGGTCAGGTTTTCAGCATCGAGCATATTAGCGAAAACAGCGGCTGTATAATCACTGCCTTCTCTTCCCAGCGTAGTACTTTCATTCTCGTCAGTTGCACCAATGAATCCCTGTGTCATAATAATATTCGTCTCATTGAAAGCCGGAACTATTGAATCCTGAACTTTTACTTTAGTGTATTCCCAGTCAATAATAGCATCCCTGAAATTGTCATCTGTCCTGATGATATCCCGTACATCTATCCATTTGTTATGGATACCTGTCTCATCCAGGTAATAACTGACGATAACTGTTGAAAGTAATTCACCCACACATACTACCTGGTCGTAATAATAGTCGTATTCACGAACTGGTTTATCATGCAGCAGCCATTCCGCTTCCGTAAAGATATTTTTGAGTTGTTCTTCGCAGGCCAGGTAATTTGTAACCAGCAGGTATTTGGCAGTGGTAAGATGCTGTTCTTTTACCTGTTCAAATAGTTGAAGCGCTTCCTCTTTTTTACCTGCGAAAAACGCTTCTGTTACTTTCTCCAGTGCATTGGTGGTTTTGCCCATAGCGGAGATGACCACCAATAGCTTTTCTCCTTTCCAATGATCCAGGATATGCCCGATATTTTTAATTCTTTCTACACTATTGACCGATGCGCCGCCGAATTTGAAGACCTTCATGTTAGTTGATAGTTTATGCGTTCACAAGTTTACGTATTCACAAGTCTGCCTGTCGGCAGACAGGTTTGCAAATGTCGGAATATTCTTTTTAACTTGTTAACTGATCAATTTAAGCAGAGACTATGTTTGAAATAAATATGAACCACTAAGGCACAAAGGCACGGAGAAAAAAAGTAACACAAGAGCTTTGTGCCTTAGTGCCTTCCTGGCTTTGTGTTTCAATAGTATCAAAAAACCAAATTGTCACTCTGCCTGTCAACGGTACAACTAACTTGTCAACTTTTCTCTACATTTGTCCCCAACCTAACATGCTTGTATGAACGTTAACCGTAAAGTTTTAACCCTCGATGAATTTACGATACAGCAGGTGCGCCAGATACCTAATGCCACGGGGGAGCTCAGCACTTTATTAAGGGATATAGGTCTTGCCTCTAAACGTATCAACGTGGAAGTAAATAAGGCGGGACTGGTGGATATACTTGGTGATGCAGGCAGTATAAATGTACAGGGAGAAGATGTAAAGAAGCTGGATATATATGCCAATGACCAGTTTACCGGTGTGCTGCAGCATGGTATCAGTTGTGCCGGTATAGCCAGCGAAGAGCTTGATGATTATATCGCCTTTGATGACACGGAAAGTAAAAACTCCAAATACGTTTGCCTGTTTGACCCCCTGGATGGCAGCGGTAATATTGATGTCAACGTTTCTATCGGAACCATCTTTGGTGTTTACCGCCGGGTAACGCCCCTGGGAACGATCGCTTCCAAAGAAGATTTTTTACAAAAAGGGACGCAGCAGGTAGCGGCGGGTTATATTATTTATGGTTCATCCACCATGCTGGTATATGCTACCCGCCGGGGAGTGAATGGGTTTACACTGGATCCTTCTATCGGGGAATTTACGTTGAGCAATGCAAATATCAAATGCCCGCCAAGCGGTAAGATATATTCCGTTAACCACGGAAACTTTTTCCAATACAATGAAGGCGTGAAAAGTTATATTGACATCTGCCAGAGAAAAAATAAAAACACCGGCGGTCCTTATACGCAACGCTACATCGGCAGCATGGTAGCAGATGTACACCGCAACCTGGTAAAGGGTGGCATCTTCATGTATCCCGGCACAATAGATAAACCCAAAGGCAAACTGCGCCTGCTGTATGAATGTAATCCCTTTGCTTTCATTATAGAAGTAGCGGGAGGCAAAGCTACAGATGGCCACCAACGGATATTAGACATTCAGCCTACAGAACTTCACCAGCGGACTCCTATGTTTATTGGCAGTAAGGATATGATGGGAGAGTTGGAGAAGGAGATGGGGAATAGTTGATGCCATTACCATTGTTGGAATTTGATTGAAAAGGTTAGGTGTCCCATTAGCTTGTTGGTGTTGCCAACGTGTAAAAGCAGGCTCAAAATTAATAAAGGCATCTCACAGTTTTTGGAAGAACCGAATGCAAAAAGATACCTGTGCCAATGCAGGAGAAGATGTTATCAATCGTTTTCCTGACATCAGGAAAACCATAACATTCAGCCGACAGAACTACACCAGCGAAATCCTATGGTTATCAGTAGTAAGGATAAAAATTAATCTAACGTTGTATTAATATGCTCAACTTGGTAGCCTTTGATGCAGAGTATGACAGAGAAATGCTGGAATCTTCATATAATGCTATACACCATAAAGACTCTTTGGAGTTCATGATAGGTGATTCAGAACGTGAAATAATTCTGCAAAAAGTTACAGCTACTTTGACTATTCCGGCAAATGCCTCACTTTCATTTCAAAACTTGTTCAGGTTAACATTGTCTAATGGTCAATTTTACATCGCCCAATGTCTGTTAAATTATGGTTTCTCCGCCTCTTCAAGATCAGCCAGCTTTACAGAACATAAGTATTATTTTCAAACAGTTGGTATAGCCGACATCAAAATTGATCTTGGTAATACTTTATTTAGACGTGAAACAAAAACTGATAAAATTATTGGCCGTTTTTTTGGTAACGATATTGATTTTGAAGGCACAAAAGAATTCAATGAAAAGTACTACCTGGTTTCAGATATGAAAGAAGCAGTTGTAAACTGCTGCGACAAGAATTTTCTTAATACAATTGCTAAATATGATGACATTGTATTAACGACTAAAGGAAAAGAAATGTTCATAACCTTTGATACTGACTTTGAAGAAAAACAATCAAGAATAGTCGAAGATATCTTTGGTAAATGTAAATTCCTTTTAGCCTGATTTCCAGCCTGCCTTCTAAAGTCCGCAAACAACCTAATTGAAAGACATTAGCTCCTGGGCAATAATACGCCAAAGTGATACACCCCATTTTATTTCTTCTGATACATTGTTCTCAAACTATTCTTCCTTAATCTTGCCCCTCCTTTTTATTTAAACTATACAAACGTGTCAACAATAATTATTCAATATCAACCAGAGCATCATGCTTCATTCAAACAACTGAACCTGGAATGGCTGGATCATTATAACCTGACGGAAAGCCATGACCTGATGATACTCGATGATCCGGAAGGAACGATACTGAACAAGGGCGGATATATCTGGATGGCTGAAGCTGATGGAAGGCTTGTTGGTTCTGCAGGATTGATGAAAGAACATGAAGGAGTGTATGAAGTAGTGAAGATGGCGGTCACCTCAGACTACCGGGGAAAAGGCATCAGCAGGCTGCTGATAGAGAAATGTTTGGACAAAGCGAGGGAGATGGGTGCAAAGAAGCTTACTTTGTTTTCCAATCATCAGTTGCAAACGGCCATCGGTTTGTATGAAAAATATGGTTTTCGCGACGTTCCCGTTACAGACTCCCCGATGGAAACAGCCGATGTGAAGATGGAATTAATCCTTTAAATTTGGAGCATGAGCAAGACCATTATTTCAGTCAGCAACCTGGTAAAGAATTACGGTCAGTTCCAGGCGGTAAAAGGAATTTCCTTTGAGGTATATGAAGGCGAGATATTCGGTTTGCTGGGACCAAACGGCGCCGGTAAATCAACCACACTGGAGATCATTGAAACACTTCGTGAAAAAACCAGCGGCGAAGTGATCGTGGATGGTATCAACCTCGACAAAAACCCAAATGAGATCAAGAAGATCATCGGTGTTCAGTTACAAAGCAGCGGCTATTATCCCGGGTTAAATCTTTTACAACTGATCCAATTATTCTGCGGTTTGTATAACCGTGACGTAGCGCCAATGGAATTGCTGGAAATGGTAAACTTGAAAGATAAAGCAAAATCACAGTTCAAACAACTGAGTGGCGGACAGAAGCAACGTTTCTCCGTAGCTACGACATTGATCAACGAACCAAGAATTATTTTCCTCGATGAGCCTACTACCGGTCTTGACCCGCAGGCAAGAAGAAGCCTCTGGGAACTGGTAAAAAATATCCGATCAAGGGGAACTACGGTTATCATTACTACGCATTACATGGATGAAGCAGAATATTTGTGTGATCGTGTCGCAATCATTGATTCGGGAAATATTGTTGCACTGGATACGCCGGACCAGATGATAGATAAATTAGTGGCAACAGGTTTTGAAAGACCCAAAGAAGTAAAGAAAGCTAATTTGGAAGATGTGTTTATAAAACTGACGGGGCACTCGTTAAGAGAAGAATAAAACCCCTGTCCCCTAAAGGGGGACTTAGATCGCTGTTTCCCTTTTCGATTGATAAGTTTCTTAAAGTTGAAGAAGAGTTTTTATAGATTATGAGTATTCAAAATAAACTAAAATATTTCATGAGTAACAAAATCGCTGAACAGAAAGAAGCTGGTGTAAATTTTCTGAAAGCCAATAAAGATGCAGAAGGAGTGGTTGAACTTCCTTCAGGGATACAGTATCTGGTAATAAAAGAAGGAAGCGGCGCCCAGCCTTTGGTCAGTGAAGCTGTCAAAGCGCATTACAAAGGCGCGTTGTTAGATGGAAAGGAGTTTGATAGCTCTTTCAGAAGGAATCAGCCTTTTACTGCGCCATTACGTTCTCTTATTAAAGGATGGCAGGAAGTATTGCCATTGATGAAAGAAGGCAGTCACTGGCGTTTATGGATACCATCTGACCTGGCTTATGGCGATCGTGGTGCAGGTGCGGATATACCCGGAGGCGCTACGCTGATGTTTGAAGTAGAACTGATCAGTATTATTAAATAATTAGTACAATATGCCTGCTACTACTGTTGACCCGCGTTACCCGATCGGGCAATATGAACCGCAGCCTTTTTCTATTGAGAAAAAAGTAGAATGGCTGGCGGATATTAAATTTTTACCGTTAGCATTGGAAAGCGCTATCACCAACCTGGATGAGGCACAACTGCAAACCCCGTATCGCGAAGAAGGATGGACGGTGCATCAGTTAGTGCATCATGTAGCAGATAGCCATATCAATGCCTATTGCAGGTTCAAGCTGGCGCTGACGGAAGATAATCCCACAGTAAAAGCCTACGAAGAAAAGGAATGGGCGGAGCTGAATGATGTAAAGAAACTGCCCATCAATATTTCCCTTACTTTATTGCATGCCCTTCATGCCCGCTGGTACGAGGCATTGAAGTATGGAAAAGATGATGAATGGAATAACCGCACCGTTGTTCATTCCGCTACTAAAAAAACCATGAGGCTTTGGTACCTGCTCGGTTTGTATGCCTGGCACGGTAAGCATCATGTGGCGCATATCACTACCTTAAGAGAGAAAAAGGGTTGGTGAAGTGAGTAGCTGGTTACCGGTTACCGGTTTCCAGTACTGAATATCGAAGCTTGCTTACAGTCGTGAACTTCCTTTTAATAACTAGTAACCAGTAACTATGAAATGGCAAATCCTTTCCTCCGAATATCTCTTCTCCGATCTGTGGTTCAAAGTAAGAAAAGACGTTTGTAAAACGCCGCAGGGAAAGATCGTTGATCCCTATTATGTGTATGAGTTTACTGAATGGGTGGCGGCGGTTCCGGTAACAGAAGACGGAAAGATCGTAATGATAAAGCAATACAGGCATGGATTGGGTGAGACTTGTATTGAATTTCCCGGAGGTTGTGTGGATGATACGGATGCAAATTTTGAAGAAGCTGTTAAAAGAGAGTTGGTGGAAGAAACCGGCTATACATTTTCTTCTTATAAATACCTCGGTAAAATATCTCCTAATCCTTCTACCAATAATAATCTCATGCACATGTTCCTGGCAACAGGTGGTAAAAAAACATCCGGGCAATCATTGGATCATAATGAAGAAATAGAGATCGAATTATTTACTGTTGAAGAAGTAAAGCAACTGATCAGGGAAAATAAGGTAGTGCAGTCCATGCACGTTACCTGTTTTTTATATGCGATGGAGCAAATGGGGGAGTTGAAATATTAAAAAAGAACTTCGCCAACAAGGAACACACTTCCGCAAACAACAATAAGGTCGTTCTTCGCAGCTTTTGTTTTTGCATCCGATATTGCGGTATTCACATCTTTATAATTTTTTCCTTTCAGGTGATGTTTTGCCGCCATTTCCCGTAAGCTTTCAGCGTCCAGTGCGCGGGGGATATTGGCCTGTGTAAAATAATAGTGGGCAGTATCCGGCAGCAAGGCCAGTATCTTTTCAATTTCTTTATCCTTTACAAAACCGGGGATGATGTGCAGTTCGTGGTGATCGGTCAGTTCTATTTGTTCAATCAGTTGTTTTATGCCATCTTCATTATGCGCCACATCCAGTACAATAGTGGGGAATTGATGGATGATATCCCATCGCCCGTGCAACCCGGTTAGTTTTTTTACCTGCTTCAGCGCTTTATGAATAGTTGCATCGTCAAGATTCCATCCCGCAGCTTTTAATTGAAAACAGCATTCTAAAACTGTCAGCAGGTTTTTTTTCTGGTAAATGCCCGGAAGATCAAGATGATAAATTTTATGATCCGTTGTATGGTCTTCCGCTACTTCCACTATCAATTCATGCTTTTCCCATTTCCAGTCAACCGCCTGTCTTTTTTTTGACGCAATAGCAAGCGGGGCATTTTTTTCTTTTGCTGTTTTTTCAAAAAGGGGTGCTGTTGCAGTTAATACTTCTCCGATCACAACCGGGACACCCTGTTTAATGATACCGGCTTTTTCAAAAGCGATTTTTTCCAGGCTATCACCCAGCAGGTTCATGTGATCCATGCCGATATTGGTAATGACGGATAATCCAGGGGTAATGATATTGGTACTATCCAATCTTCCACCGAGTCCTGTTTCAATAATGGCGATATCCACTTTTTCTTTTTCAAAATAATCAAAAGCCATGGCTACCGTGATCTCAAAAAAGCTGGGTTCTAATTCTATGATCAGTGGTTTTATCTTTTCGGTAAAATCAATAACAAAGTTTTCGCTGATCATTTCTCCATCCACTTTTATCCGTTCCCTGAAATCTTTTAAATGCGGGGAAGTATATAAACCTGTTTTATATCCTGCTGTTTGAAAAATAGCCGCCAGCATATGGCTGACAGAACCTTTGCCATTGGTGCCCGCCACATGTATTGATTTGAATTTATTATGCGGGTTATCCAGGAATTCACAAAGCCTGGTAGTATTATCCAGGTCTTCTTTGTAGGCAGCAGCACCAATGCGGCTGTACAGTGGGAGTTTGGTAAAAAGATAGTTTAATGTCTGTTGATAGTTCATGTTCTTGTAATTGCCTGTCTTTTTTAAAGACGATCATTTTGCCGGTAAGTCGGGAAGGCGGTAACAAAACATAAGTAAAGACTTACCGTCTCACCGTCTTCCCGGCTATCTTAATTGGGATAACTCTCTTTTCAAAAGTAGCTGAATTCACCAAAACAAAAATGCCACTCCTTTTGAGAATGGCATTTTAACTGTCAACATATATATTAGCCGCCCATAATAAAATTAAATTCATACACAACGACAGATTCTTCACCTGCTTTATTGAACCGGTTTCTTCTCAACCATTCACGAATGATCTCGATGGCCTGGCCGCTGGTAGTAGTAGAACCCCGCGTTGTCCGCACAAATTTGCCAATGCCATCAGGAGATACACTTATCTCAGCAAATACTTTTCCTTTAAGATTTTCACCCGCATCCATATTCTTTGGATTGATCACTACCCGGTTGCCGCTTATCTTTCTCGGTCCATTACCCGTTCCATTGCCTGTGCCGTTACCTCCACCATTGCCGCCGCCGGTTCCTCCACCGCTGCCATTTCCATTACCCACGCCATTACCATTGCCCGTACCACCGCTTCTGTCATAATTTTCCGCGGCACCACCACCTTTTCCTGTACCTCCTGTAGTTTTTCCTAATTGTGCACCCTGTTTCAATTTAGGAGCAGGTGCTTCCACGATCTTTGGGGTTGTCTTTACGGGAGAAGTATTTTCAACTACTTATTCAGCGATCGTTTTAGGATTAGTGGGTTTAACAACAGCAGGGCTTTACTTTTCATCATCATCCATTTGAATATCTTTTGAATCTTCATTGACACCCTGCGGAGGAGAATAGGGCGCTGCACCAGCCGGACCTGAAGCCTGAACAGGATTGCCACCGCCTCCGCCGCCACCTGCCACCACAGTTGGTGGTTCGTCAGGTAAATTCAATTCTACTTCTATAGCAGGGGATTCAATAGTTTTTTCAAAAACCGGCAGTTGCCATTTCAATAAAAACATCAATAAGATCATCAGGCCGGCGAAACCGGCAGTGATCATAGCGGCCTGGGAATTTTTCCTCTGTTCAAGGGCTACAGACATAGTGTAATGATTATTCATACAAATTTACAGTTTGATTATCCGCGGTGAAAGCCTTTGTTGTTCACACCTGTTATTAACGATATAAATGACCTGCAACTTGTATGAGAGGCGGTTTATTATATGTTAAGATTTTTATAAAGCAACAGGTTGTGCAATATTTTCAACAAATTATATGAATATGATCGCTGATCTTTTTACAGGGATTAATCCATGGCTTTTTTTATTTTTTGTTTTCCACAGTTTTCAATTTTGGTGACGTTTTTGTTTTTCATGAACAAACCTATTTTTTCATTTAAAAGTATAGCCATGAAAATCAAATTGTTTTTAAAAGGAATGTTTATTGCTTTATTTGTCGCCGGTTCATTATTCTTTGTATCATGCGAAAAAGATGATGATAGTACTGATAATGACGCTACATACAGCCTATCTGGTGATGCATCCGGAGCGCAGGAAGTTCCTGCCGTATCCACATCAGCCACAGGTACACTTACAGGGACGTATGATGCACGTACTAACCAATTGCAATACATTATCAATTGGACGGGTTTGTCCGGGGATGTTTCTGTAGCGCATTTTCACGGCCCTGCTTCAGCAGGGGAAAGCGCTCCGCCTCTTATTGATCTTACAGTCACTACAAATGGTGTGAATGGAAACATAACAGGATCTGTTACACTTCCTGATTCTACGGAAACACATCTTCTGAATGGGAAACTGTATTACAATCTTCATAGCGTATTAAACCCGGATGGTGAAATCCGGGGACAAGTGACCACAATTTTACAATAGAAGTTGAATTTATTACCCATTTAATCAGCAGGCTTCAACAAGCCTGCTGATTTTTTTAGTACTCTCTATTCTGTTTTTAAACAGATATTGAAAAATAAATTGGTTGCAATATGTCTTTACCGTGACAAACGAATATTCGCCAATAATATCCCTGCGAAAACTATTGTCATGCTAACGATATGTACCCGGGTAAACTGTTCATGTAAAAAAATAACTGAGCCGATAGTACCGAAGATGGGAATAAGATTTCCAAACAAAATAGTTCTGGCTGCTCCAAGTTTACTGATCGCAATATTCCATATCCAGAAACAAATAACGGAAGCGCCGATGCCAAGATAAATAATGGCCAGGAAAAGATCGGTATTCCATATAACTGCGGGTGTTCTGTTTGCTTCCCAGAAATAAAAAGGCAGTAACAGAAGAGTGCCTATAGAAAAAATGACAAATAGGAAATTGATGGGTGAGACAGAAGCAGGTTTTTTCTTAACAAGGGTATTATAAATGGCAAAACAAAACGCTGCTGTCAATGACCAGAGATCACCAGCCGAAAATTTTAATGTCAGCAGGGTTTGAAAATTTCCTTTTGATAAAAGAAATAAAACACCCGTGATACAAAATATAAGCCCGGTGAGTTTCATCCATCCTATTTGCTCCTTCAAAAAGATCCGGGCCAATATGGTTGCAATAATAGGAGAGGTGGTCGTTCCGATCAATGTAAGGTTGATAGCTGAGGTATAATGAGCGCCGATATAAACAAACGTATTGAACAAGGCAACACCTGTTAATGAAGCCCAGAATAAATAATGCCATGATCGTTTAACGCCCGGCCATTCTGCTTTGAATCGGTTAATGGCAAATGGGAGAATGACAATAGATGCCAGTAGCCAACGATAAAATGCTAATGAAACGGGCGGAATATCTTTTATTACGCCTCTTGCTATAATGAAATTACCCGCCCAGATGAAAGCCGCCAGCACAGCAAGGCTGATACCGGTATAAATGTGTTTTTGCGAAGTTGACATCAATGAAAAGAAAGCGAAGATATAGTTTAGTAAACGCTTTCCTATTTCCCTTTAGCAGGCTGTGGTTTTAATGTGCAAAATCCATTTCAAACTTTCCTTTGATCCTCTCAATCGGGGGATTGAAATAGCCATATTTCAAATCAGGAAATTCTTCATGTATCAGTTCCTGCAATTGTTTTACACCCATGCATTCGCCGGTATCCGTCACACCGATCTTGCCAAGATACCAGTCAGGATCAATATTGAAATTGCGCCATTGTATCATCTTCAGCCCGGTTTCCCTGATCAGTTTTCTCAGCGCTTCATATTCCGCCACACTATCCGTCATTCCCGGAAAAACAAAATAATTGATAGATGTCCATCCGCCAAATGAATTCACCACTTTCAGACTTTCAACTATATCTTCAAACTGGTAATTGTTCGGACGGTAATAAGGCATGTAAATTTCGCTGCGTGCAGAATTAGTGCTGACACGGATAGAATCCAGTCCCGCTTCACATAATGCTTTCACTGCATCAGGCTTTGAGCCGTTGGTATTGATATTGATGCTTCCTTTCTTTGTATGCTTTCTTATTTCAATGATCGCTTCGCGTATCGTTTCCCACATCAGTAATGGTTCACCTTCGCAGCCCTGGCCAAAACTGATAATAGGATAGGGGGCCGTTTCCAAATGCGGCACAGTAAACTCTACTATCTCTTCAGCGGTGGGTTTAAATGTTAACCTGTCCTGCGTGGAGACTATCGTTTCTTCATCAGGTTGCAGGGAAATACAACCTACACAATTCGCATTACACGCAGGTGATACGGGTACAGGGCATTCCCACCTGCCTAATGAAAAGTTTCTTGCAGCCGGGCAATGATAGGTCAATGCACAGTTGTTGCTGAGATGTTCTACCAACCGGTTATACGGGTAATGTTTCAGTAATTCTTTTACACCTGATTTTACTTTTTCCTGGTCATACCCTGTAGCATCCTGCCGTATATCGGGTTCTACTCTTGTTGCGGGCACATAGAATTTTTTATTATACCAGCCTGCCGCAGTATAACAAAACAATGGCAGGGTAGGAGCACCCGGTTGTGATTCATACGCCGCGAGATAAAAACCAGTATGCGCCGGGGGAATAAAAGCAGCCACAGCCCATCCCTTTTCACACAAGCGCATTTCACCCGTCCTTACATCAATGCCAATTCCTTTTCTTCCCGGCAGTTCATATAAAGAACCACCACCGGGTAATTCTATCCATTCATCATGGGGAACAGTGACAGCATCCCAGCCGCTTCTGCCGGTGACATATAAGGAAGTGTCTTCAAAAATATTTCCCTTGCCGTCTGAGTAAAGTATATATGGAGATTGTTGTATGATGTTCAGGAGTTGAAGTAGTAAAGGTCGTGATTATTTATTACACAGACTGTATGTGTGTAGTACAAAACTCATTGAATTCAGGTTCATATACCACTGACAGGCTTTCGCCCTGTAACAGCCTGTTATTTTTAAGATCAATGGTAAGCAGCCCGTCTTTTAAGATCACATTATTCAGTTCCTGCCATTCAATATTCCTTTTGGGAAATGAAGGATAAAGGATACCGTCTTCTGATACCAGCACCATCAGCGTTCGCCTGCTGATATCCTGGAAAAGAAAAAGAACAAGCGTAATGCCCGCAACCCAGTAGAATTGCATAATGATCCAGGCTACGACGGCCAGGGAATAAGAAAGACTTATCATATCGTTTTCAATGGCTTCCCTTTCACTTATCCTTTTGAAAATATAAAAGCATAATAACAGGCCGGCAGCGAAGTAAGGGAGGTTATCTATGACAGCTCTTTTTGTAAGACCCACATAGATAAATGCGAAAAAATTCAGGGCAATGATCAGCCAGCTTATTACAGTATAAGTTTTCAGCCTTTCATTTTTCAGCACCAGGACAAACTTTGGAGTATCCATCTAACTATTACTTGCTACTAAAAGATTACACAGTTTGAATAACACCCTTGCCCCCACATTTGAGTTCCAGTCAGTATCACTTACACCTACTTCACACAGATCAAACCCAATGATCTTTCTGCCGCTTTCCATCACTTTACGAAACAGGTAATACACTTCTTCCGTTTCAAAACCACCCGGCACAGGTGTGCCTGTATGTGGGCAAAGTTTACGGTCAAGCCCGTCAATATCAAAACTGATATATACCTTATCGGGCAGGTGGCTCACCATTTCATCCACTATATTCTTCCAGGTATCGCCCTCATACTGGCGGTGCTTTATCGCTTTGTCGTAATAAGTTACCACCCTTCCCTCACTGTTCTTCACATATTCAGTTTCACTCAGGCTGAAATCCCGTGGCCCTACCTGAACCAGTTTCTTTAGCTCCGGCACTTCATTCAGCGCATTGTACATGATACTCGCATGAGAATAGTTGAAAGTTTCATACGCATCACGCAGGTCGCAGTGTGCATCTATCTGCAAAATGCCAAAGTCGCCAAATTTTTCGGCAATGGCTTTATAAAAACCCAGTGGCACACTATGGTCGCCGCCGAGCAATCCTACTAATTTATTTTTATCCAGCAGGGCCTTTGTCTGTTCATATACCCATGTATTCAGGTAAAGGCTGCCGCCATTTACATCTTTAATCGTTTTCGACATGAACTGGTTGGCCGACACATCATCGCCTTTCGATATATAATCAATATACAGTTCCGCTTCTTTGCGGAGGTAGTCGCTTTTCATCAGGATCTTGCGGTCCGTCGGGCGCATATAAAAACCCTGTTTCCATCCATCCGGCACATCCATATCGCAGATATCTACCTGCAGGCTCGCCTTCAAGATAGCTTCCGGGGCGCGGGCTGTGCCGCTGCCATAGCTTACTGTCACCTCCCAGGGTATGGGCACTATCACCAGCCGGGCATCTTCTTCTGTAGTGGGCAACCCGAAAATATTGTTATTGGGATTACTAACGCTGTCCGGGTCGTAATTGGAAAGATCAAACATTATATAGAAAATTGAAAAACGGTCTGCAATTTACACGCCTTTGAGGTAGCAGCAAAATCGGGATAAGAAGTGAGGTTTTTGGCCGGGCTGCGGTGCTACTATCAGCTTCGTTGTCGCACTCTTCGGGGTTCTGTTCGCTGTTCAGATTCAGCATAATGCCACAAGGCAAAAGAAGAAAACTCGAATCTATAAATCTCGTAGAATTAAAGGTATAGCGCTACTTATTGCTTGTTCTCCATACTTTATTAATTTGTCCATTGTAAAAAGATTTCAGGAATATAAAGCCCGTAGTGTGTTTTGTTTCTTCCCTGGTGCAGGTAAATTAGTTTTTCTCCCGCCCAATCTCCCGCATCACTTTTTTATAGTTAACGGAGTCATTATCGTCATGCGTGGCATTAAATGATTTATTGAGGTCTGTTAATTTATTCTTTTTATCTATTCTATAAAATGAGTAATAGTCTGTTCCCGACATAGCAAAGCTGGTAATTATATTATTTGTTGTACCTGGCTCCGGGTTCCGGATTTCTTCAAATCCTTTTACAAGTGTCACTTTTTTCAGTTTATAGTTAAGCAAGTAGAGATAGTACATCTCGTTACTTCTTACGTCGGATGAATGGTAGATCAATACATCTTTTATGCCGTCATTATTGAAATCCTTTAGTTGTATAGATGGCCGTGTGCAGAATAAAGAGTCAAGAAGTAAAAGGGCGGTCTTCCCATCTACATTTTTAGTAAGAGTGAGGATAGCATTATTGTTGTCTTCGTCATGTTCTTCTTTGTTGAAAATATGAAGTGTAAGCCTGTAGTTTGAAGATCCAAAAAGCGAAATAGTAGTGTCATTATTTGTGGTATGCGGATTTGATGGTCCCCCGGTATCATTCCTGTAAGAAGCAAGCATACAGAATAGCGGAACTATACTTAAAAGCTTAAACGTTGGATAAGGCATAACCTCTTTTATAAACAATCCGAAGTTACTAAATTCCTTTTCGTTCCTGCCAGTCTTCGTATATTTCTAATGCCACCCCTTCGGGGTTTTCGCCTTCGCCGATTGTTATATTTCTATATTAATATCACCTCTTCGAGGTTTTTTAATCCTCCTTTGCAGGACGTTATGGTATAGTAAGATATCTGCGATTTAAGGTTTTTTCGCCATGCAATTGGCTTATCAGTATCAATCCCGGCGCAGGACATTGTACATTGACCACCGGAATCGCCGCTAATAAGACATCTTGCCCCAACCAGCTAAATTTTGTAAATTTGAAATATGGAAGCACTGAAACTCATCCAATCAACACAAAACGGGATATTGCAAATCATAGTACCTGAGCATTTCAATAACACCCCATTGGAAGTGATTGTCATCCCCTTAAGCGAAAAAACTATTACTGTCAAAGAACGCCTCCTGGCAATAAAAGGATATTTCGGCTCCGCAAAGTTTCCCAACACGGTTGTAAATAAGTATGATGCCTACAATCAATAAAGTCTTTATTGATAGTTCAATATTGATTGAAGCGATTAAAGGTTCGCAGACGGCGCTGCTTGAGAAACTGATGACAGATGAGAACTATGATTGTTGCATTAATACGATTGTTGTAAGCGAGTTCATGTTTCATTTTCTGGCAGTCAATTCTTCTGTTGCACCGCTTACATTGAAAATGCAGAAACAAATCCCGGCAGTATTACAAAACAATGAAGCGTACAAGATATTGCAGCATTTCAGGTTTCTGGATACAGCTGAAGAAGTCGTATCTCTCACACCTGCTCTTATGCAACAATACAACCTCCTGCCTAATGATTCAATTATTATCGCTACCTGTAAGATTCACGGGATCAATTACCTGGCATCTTATGATTCAGAGTTAAAAGATGTTTGTTTAAATGAAGGGATATCTTTCATTACTTCCTGAAAGATTTAATAGCTGAATATTCCCTGATCAATGGCTGATACCGGCTTTTTTGTTTTTGCTGTATAAATCATTTTGGGAGAGGTTATTATATAGCCGGTTCCTGCTGGCTCAAACAATGAAAACTTCCCAGGCCCCAGATGATTTCTGTAGAGTCTATTCCCACTACTTCACGATCCGGAAAACAATCTTGTATTATCTGCAATGCTTTATCATCTTTATCACAACGGAAGGTAGGTACGATCACTGATTGGTTAGCGATATAAAAATTAGCATAAGCGCCGGGCAAGCGCTGGTCTTCCCAAATTATCTTATCAGGCATGGGCAGTTCAACTATATTCAGTTGTTTGCCATTCAGCAACCGCATTTGCTGTAATTGTTTCAGGTTGTGCTGCAGCAAGGAATAATTTTCGTCATTCTTGTTTTCTTCTATTACAGCAATAACGGTGTCTTCGTTTACAAAACGAACGGTGTCGTCAATATGACCGTCGGTATCATCACCGGTTATGCCTTTATCCACCCAGAGAATTTGTTCTACCCCATAATAGTTGACCAGGTATTCTTCTATCTGTTGCTGGTTAAGATGCGGGTTGCGGTTGGGGTTTAATAAACAGGCGGTTGATGTCATCAATGTTCCGGCTCCATTAAATTCAACTGAGCCACCTTCCATGACTATGCCGGGATGAAAAACACGAAGATTAAAATGTTTGCCGATCAGGGTAGGTATCACATCGTCCAGGTCATACGGGGGATATTTGTTTCCCCATGCATTATAACCCCAGTCAACGATCACTTTTTGCTGATCAGCTTTTGGGTTGATTAAAAATGCAGGCCCATGATCCCTGCACCATGCATCATTAGTAGGATGAAAAAAGAATTCAACTTTTGAAAGATTCACTCCGGCCTTTTCTAAATGACCAACAGCAAATGCCTTCATCGCTTCATCAGCAATATTGATACGAACCAATTCGCCTTTTGCCAGTTCTTTTACAAATTGTGCATAGTAAGGATAGATCGTATTTATCTTTCCCGGCCAAGAAGCTTCCTTATGCGGCCAGCTCAGCCATGTGGCAACATGCGGAGCAAATTCAGCAGGGAAATAATATCCTAAATCTTTTGGCGTGTTAGAGGTCTTATTCATATTATAAAATGATACACGGGATAACTCTGATCAAACGGGTAAAAAAAGATCAGTGAAAATCTATCTTATCCGTGCCATCCGTGTGCTGGTCATTCGTCAATAAAGCGTTTCGTAATAGGTTGATAAGAATCTATTCTCCGGTCACGAAGGAAAGGCCAGTGTGTCCGGTAGGTATCAGTTTTCTTTGTATCAATTTCTACAACGGTTGTTTCCTCATCCTCATGCGAAGCTTTATAGACCAGGGTGCCGAAAGGATTGGATACAAATGATCCACCCCAGAATTTCATGGCGCCGTTTTGTTCAAAACCCACACGGTTCACACTCACCACATGCAGGCCATTAGCTATTGCATGACTGCGCTGAATAGTTTGCCAGGCATTGTATTGTTCCGTGTTCGTTTCTTCATTTTGAGAAGTGGCCCAGCCGATAGCAGTAGGGTAGAACAATATCTCGGCGCCCATGAGTGAAGTGATCCTTGCCGCTTCGGGATACCATTGGTCCCAGCAGATCAGTACGCCAAATGTGGCGAATTTTGTTTTGAACACTTTATATCCCAGGTCACCGGGAGTGAAGTAGAATTTTTCATAGTACGCAGGATCATCCGGGATATGCATTTTACGGTACTTGCCAAGATAAGTTCCATCTGCATCCAATACCACGGTGGTATTGTGATAGATGCCTTCTGTTCTTTTTTCAAACAAAGAAGCGATGATAACAACTCCCAGTTCTTTAGCTGTTTTACTCAACACTTCGCTGGAAGGGCCGGGGATGGGTTCCGCCAATTTGAAATTGTCATAATCTTCCACATCGCAGAAGTACAGCGAAGTAAATAGCTCCTGCAGGCAAACGATCTGTGCGCCTTTCGCTGCTGCTTCTTTTACTTTGCCAATGGCTTTCTGCAGGTTCTCTTCTTTATTGGCAGAACAACTCATCTGCACCAAACCGACGTTTACTTTACCCATGCTTTATTAATTGAGGTGCAAAAATAAAGTAAAGAGAGATATGAAAAGAAGCCAGAAGCAGGAAGTCATAAGTCTGAAGTCAGAAGTTTGATGTCTGACGGAGGATTCTTTAAATGAAAAACCGCTATCGGATGACAGCGGTTTACAAAATATAGATTTATTTAGCTCAGGGTTCTTTCGTATTTCTTAGCTCACTTTCTCCCCATCTGTCTCAGGAAAGCTACATGCGATGCAACGGCTAACCTGACTTTCGGGTATTCGATATAGGTGATGCCATAATCTTCGCAGGCTTTTTTAATGATCTTGCTGATAGCAGGATAATGTACATGTGATATACGGGGGAATAAATGATGTTCTACCTGGAAATTTAATCCACCGACCAGCCAGCTTACTAACTTATTTTTTGTAGCGAAGTTGGCGGTTGTTTTTATCTGGTGAATAGCCCATTCGTCTTCCATTTTATTAGTAGCCTCGTCCGGCATGGGGAAATGTGTGTGCTCAACAGTATGGGCTAATTGGAATACAATGCTCAATACAAATCCCGCGACAAGCCCCATACTTAAAAAGCCGATCAGCCAGGGCATAAAGCCCAGCACATAGATAGGAAGGGCTACAAAAATAAATGCATGGGCAAATTTATAAAACCAGAAAGAAAAATGTTCTGATGCTGTCATCTTCCTTAGCGGGGTAGAACCAATTCTGCGGGAAAAATATTTTTTATAATCCGTTACAAAAACCCAGTAGATGTATAATAATGAATAAGCCGCCCAGAAATAAAAATGCTGGTACTTATGTATTTTATAATGTGGCTGTTCATCACAAAGACGCAGCAGGGGACGTGCTTCTATATCGTCATCCATGCCATGAATATTAGTATAGGTATGGTGAATAACATTGTGCTTTGTTTTCCACATATATTGGTTGGCTCCAAGAAAATTCGCGGAATTGGAAGCCATGCTATTGATCCATTTGTAGGGGCTAAAACTTCCATGTGCTCCATCGTGCATGACATTAAACCCAATAGCCGCCGTTAAACAGCCTAAAAGAATGCTTTCCAAAACAGCCCATAAAACAGGTGGTGTAAAAAAAACAAGATGTACATATACTGCCATAAAACTTACCACCAGGAGAATCGCTTTAAAATAGAGTTTGAAATTACCGGTAGTGGCTTTTCCTTTTTGTTTGAAGTAATCACCGATCCTTTTCTTTAATTCTGCATGAAATGAAAGTGTGATTTTCGGAAATTTTGGACTTGACATAATAACAATGGATTAGAAGTGGCAGCAAAGGTAGTTTATGTTCTCCATACTACCGTCGTTGGTACTGTTAATTAAACAGGTAAATTTAGTGACAATGCTATGATAATCAAAATCGGAAAGCGCTATGCCGTAGTTGTTTAGGTCTCATTTTGAATTAAAGCGTCAAAGTTTTTGATACCGATCTTTTTATCTGAAATAAAACCTTCAGCAAACCTGACACCGATCCGTTTGCCAAAAATCCTCGCCCGGGCAACTACACTATCCAAAAAATCAGGTGTTGAGATATACGTTTGTGGTTCCCCGGTATTATTGTCTGCGGAATAGAATTGTGTAGAATAAGCTTCAATAGACTTCATCCGTTGTTCAAAAACATCGCTGATGTCAACCAGTATATCCGGCTCATGGTACCAGTCCTGCATGTATTGAAAAAAATATTTTGGCCGCCATTTCGGTTGCACATTCCCTTCTTTATCTTTTGTTTCTATTTTGGCGAGGCCTGATAAAAAACAGGCGTCGCTGATCAGGTGGCCCGCACGTCCATGATCAGGATGGCGGTCATGCAGAATATTTCCTATAATGATCTCCGGCTGGTATTTGCGGATAATTTCTATTAACTGAACCTGGTGTGCTTCATCATTCCGGAAAAAGCCATCCCGCATTTTCAGGTTTTCCCTGGCTACAGCGCCAATGATCATGGCTGCATTATTTGCTTCCCGGTATCTCGTTTCAATGGTTCCTCTTGTACCAAGTTCTCCCTGCGTCAGGTCAACGATACCAACTTTTTTCCCTCTTTTTATTTCATTGATCAGTGTGCCGGAACAACCCAGCTCCACATCATCAGGATGCACGCCTATAGCAAGAATATCGAGTTTGCTCCCCGCTCCGCCAATTGACGGAGAGTTTTGAAATGGCTGTGAAGAATGATCTGTCATTTATTTTAAAACCTTTTAAAAAGTTTTGTGTAAAAGTATTTGATTGAGGCAGAAAATAAAAATAGATAAAACGCAATGTAGAATTGAATACGATAGTTACTCCCCTTTAGGGGCTGGGGGTACTTACTTTCTGTAAGGATTGCCGTACCACATACCATCAATCTCTTTCACAAAGTTTTCGATCTGGCGATCTGTTTTGTCTGTGACATCCCATTTCTGTTTCAAATTGCTGCCAAAGAAAAAAGCCACTGTCTGGTACATGCGTGCATTGAGGCCGCCTTTATATTCCTTAATTACATCGTAGCAATTATTACCTGTTTGCCGGTTGATCAGCTTCATTAAAACTTTTCCCTGGTACACGGAAAGATTGGAAAGCGGTTCAGTGAATTGCTTCTTCAATTCTTTCTCCCGTGTTTTGATATAGTCTTTGCGTTCTTTTTTTGAGAGATTGGCTGCTTTTGCAGTAATATCATTAATGGTAGCCCCCGCGATCCGGGCATAAGGATAGGTAACATAGACGGCGTTGCGGAGCCTTGTCCATTCTTCCATATACTTCGCCAGCTTTTTGCCTGATAATTTTGATACCCACACCATGGGTTCTTCTTTGTACGACAGCATTTCCCGCTGGTACCAGATAGCGCCTACCATTATAGTATCATTAGGTCCCCAGTTTTTTGATCTTTCCAGGAAAGAAGGCATTGGGGGAATGGTATCTGTTCTTACCTCCACAGGGTTGACAGGCTCTTGCGCAGATAAGTGTAACTGCGTATTTATAAAAACAAGGATACAAACTGTTTTAATTACTACTTTATGTGTGAACAAACGGATCATTGCGAGGCTTAATTATAATTCAGCTAATTTACTCCATAAGACAGAGAAAGTTGCCTGTTTGCTGTATGTGAATTGTGAAATTTATTCTTTCGCGCTGCGGTTCAATTGGATACGCCTTACCATACTGATGAGTATGCCGATTGCCGTGATAATGATCCCAGCCCATAATACGTTGATGAAAGGGAATTTATAGGCCTTTAGCGTAACATATTCCAACACAGCGCCTGATTCTTTTACACCCAGTTCTATGCTATTGTCCGGGTTTACTTTTTCCAGTTTTACTACCAGGCCTTCAGAAGGAATGGTATCCGGAGCCGCCAGGAACTCGCCTCTTGAAAAAGCAAGGCGTGGGGTCAGCGTAAAGATAGATCCGCTTTTTGAAAACATCTTCAGCGGCGCTTCGTGCAGGCTGCCACCCGGTCCAAAGATCTTTTCAGGTAAACTGTCTTTAGCCACTACGTTCTGCAGTATCATCCACCCGCGGGAATAGAAAACAGTATCACCTGCTTTCAGCGTCCTGGTATTGAATTTAGTAGTGTCCTGGTTTTTTTCCGGGTTGGGTAGTGCTGAAATATAAGTGAAAATATCATGCGTGAAATAATGCCGTGAATCAGGATTCGCCATCATCCCTTCATTGCCTTTATAGTTTACAAATGCATTAGGCAATAATGTAAACTCTTCATTATCGGTCCGGCTTTTGAAATGTATCCTGTAATACCACTGTTGTTTTTTGGGATGTGCTGAATCACTTACATAGGTAACATCAAATTTGCCCATTTTCATTGGCAGGCCTTTTACCAGTGTCAGGTTCTCCCCGGTCTTTTCTTTACTTTCCGTTCCGAAATCAATAGGTATGCCCCCGATATTATAGGAGAGTATCTCTTTCTTAGAAGAAGAAAGAAGAATGCCCAGTAATACCAGTCCAAATCCGAAATGCGATATGGACCCACCGGATAATTTCAATTTCCCTTTTAAACCGAGCCATATATAAGATACATTCGCAATGACCGCGTATACACTACAGGCAACGGCCAGCCAGATAGCCCCTAAAAAAGCAGGGCCTTCTTTATTATAATTAATATTTCCAAAATAAACGACCAATGCTCCTGCCACCATTGAAATAAATGTCGGGAATGCCAGTTTTTTCCAAAAAAATCTCCGGCTTGTTTCTTTGTATTTTAAATACTGTGTCACTGCTGTGAGTACAGCGATGATGATAGCTACGAATATGTGTATCTGGTTATAAAGAGATTCCTGGTTTTCCGGCGCCGCTTTTTTTATATTGAGAATGCTGTTCAGTACGGGCAATGAAGTAATACCAATAATCACCATAGCGGATAGAAAAAATATCAGCGAGCCGATGTACATCCAGAATTCACGGGAAGAACCACTTTCTTCTTTGATAATAGTGGGTACCTGTTTTTGTACCTGGTAAATGACAACTACCAATCCTAAGATGAGTGCGATAAATGATACAACAGGGTAAGGGATATACCTGGCGGCTACCGCCAGCGCCGCAGCAACAACAAAGGTGGTTACTTTTTGATTCAGGTCTTTTGCGGATACTATTGCTGCGCCCCATATAAACAGGTAAAGCAAAAGATACAATTGCACATTCATTCCAAGATCTGTAAACGCATGTACGGATGTTTCCCCCAGTATGCCGCTTCGTGTAAGAAAAGTGGAATAGAGAACGAATACAAAACTGAGGATACAAAAAAGATAGGCTGAACGTAATGAATAACCGGTATGTGTATAAATAAGTACGGTATGGATACCCGCAATCAATATCAGCCAGGGTACCAGTGAAGCATTTTCTACAGGATCCCAGGCCCAGTAGCCGCCAAATGTCAAAGATTCATAAGCCCATGCCGCTCCCATCATGATACCTACACCCAGCACAGCAGCGGAAAACAATGTCCAGGGTAATGCAGGCTTTATCCATTCGCTGAATTTCTTTGTCCATAAACCGGCAACCGCAAATGCAAACGGAACAATGGTAGAAGCAAACCCAAGAAATAACACAGGCGGATGTATTACCATCCAGTAATTCTGCAGCAAAGGATTCAGGTCATTGCCATCTTTTATAGATGACATGTAATCTGGCTTTAATGCCTGGTTCACATCAAAATTCAGATGCAGGGCCGGTGCATTATCCAGTACCCCGGAATCTCTTAATAAAATGAAAGGGTTGGATCCCATCTTTTGATCAAAAATGTAAATACCCGCGATCATAGTGGCAATACATAACTGGGCAAAACTGACAACCGTCATCACAGGCGCTTCCCAGCTCTTGCCTGTTTTTATCAATACCAATCCAAGTACACAATGCCAGACACTCCATAACAAAAAACTTCCTTCCTGTCCTTCCCAGAAACAGGCGAACATATATTTGAATTCCAGTGACAGGCTGCTGTGTTGCCAGGCATATTTATATTCAAAAAGATGGTGCTGTATGATATAAAAGAGAATGCCGAAGATGGCGAATACAGAAATAGTTTCTGTGATAAAAGAAAAACGGGCCAGCCTTTTCCAATAAGCTGCGTCAGTATCAATTTTGGATTGCGTGGCTTTATAATAAGAAAATGTAGCTACCAGGGAAGCAACCAACGAGAGTACAATAAAAAAGTGTCCTAACTGACCGGGCAGGAGATGCTCGCCGATATAATCCATTCCTTGTTATTATTTGGTTTCTGTGTTTGTGGGATAAGTTTCCGAAGCGCCCTGCACTTTTTTCTGGGCGGCGCTCATATCGTCTTTGTACTTCGACGGGCATTTGGTCTGGATACTTTTACATTCAAAATAGCCATCTGTAGTGTATTTGCCTTTTAATACCAGCTTTTCGCTGATCTCAAAATTTTCAGGCTTTGGGTTCCTGTAAATTACTTTTACGGACTGACCAAGAGTATCTGTGGCGATAAAGCTCAGGTAATTGGGATCTTTCAGTGCATCGTATTCCATGGGTTGCGATTTGTCCCAGCGGGCCATCAGGTGGACAAATTTGCCGGGTTTATCCTTAGCTGTTTGTACAGTGTCGTAAGTGGCAGTTGTTTGCAGGAAACTAATGAGTACAGCAATCGCACCGGCGATGAAAACAAGCAGAACAATATGGATTTTTTTCATCTCTTTTCTTAAAAAGGTTATGTTGAAAGACGTGACAAAGTTATGGCAAAATGACTTATGCTTTCCGGGTTTTTATCAGTAGCAAAGATGATCCCTGTTAGGTTAGAATGAGATTACCGGTTGTCTGTAACCGGTAGCAAGTAGACGGCAACAGGTAACAAATAATTGTAATAGTTGCATCTCCAGGGTAATATACGCTCAGTATAGTTTGCCCTTATCTTTGCGGCTTATCATAATCACTGCTGTATGCTATTTCAACTGAACGAAGAACAGTTAATGATCCGGAAGGCCGCCCGGGATTTTGCACAGAATGAATGTTTACCAGGTGTGATAGAAAGAGATGAAAAGCAGCAATTCCCAAAAGAACAAATATTAAAACTGGCTGAGCTTGGTTTTCTCGGTATGATGGTGGACCCTAAATATGGTGGCGCCGGGATGGATACCATCAGTTATGTGCTGGCTATGGAAGAGATCAGTAAAATTGATGCGAGTGTAAGCGTGGTAATGAGTGTAAACAACAGTCTTGTTTGTTACGGCCTGCAGCAATACGGCAATGAAGAACAAAAACAAAAATACCTCACTCCGTTAGCACAGGGTAAGAAAGATGGTGAATTATATATCGGCGCATTTATGCTGAGTGAACCTGAAGCGGGCAGTGATGCTACTTCCCAGCAGACGATCGCTGAGGATAAGGGCGATCACTATTTGCTGAATGGTACAAAGAACTGGATCACCAACGGGGGCACGGCTTCTGTTTATCTTGTTATGGCGCAAACAGACCGGTCCAAAGGTTCAAGAGGCATTAATACATTGATTGTAGAAAAGAACTGGCCGGGTGTAGTCGTGGCGGCCAAGGAAAATAAACTCGGTATCCGGGGCAGTGATACGCATACTGTCATGTTTACGGATGTAAAAGTGCCGAAAGAAAACAGGATTGGCGAAGATGGCTTTGGTTTTAAGTTCGCGATGAAGACCCTGGCCGGGGGACGTATCGGTATTGCTTCACAGGCATTAGGTATCGCCAGTGGCGCTTATGAACTCGCGAAAGAGTATGCAAAGACAAGAAAAGCATTTGGCACCGAGATCATGAACCACCAGATCATTGCTTTTAAACTGGCTGATATGGCCACAAAGATCGAGGCGTCAAGATTGTTATGCCTGAAAGCCGCCTGGGAAAAAGACAATGGCATTGATTATACATTAAGTTCTTCGATGGCTAAAGTTTTTTCTTCCGAGACCGCTATGTGGACGGCTGTTGAAGCGGTACAGATCCATGGCGGTTATGGTTTTGTAAAAGAATACCACGTTGAGCGTCTGATGCGCGATGCCAAGATCACACAGATATATGAAGGCACAAGCGAGGTGCAGCGGATTGTGATCAGCCGTTCTATCTTAAAATAGCTCCACAGTAATAAAGACAGTGTCCCATTTCTAAAACTTATTATTATCTCTGTACATGAAATCATTTTTACTTTTATTCCTGCTCTGCAGTTGCGGCCTCCTGCAGGCGCAATCTTCTGCCAATAAAATCTACCTGCTAAAAGTGGGAAAGCTTTACGACAGTGAAAAAAATGTTTTCCTGAAAAACCAGGAGATACTGGTGAAAGGAAAAAAGATACTGAAGGTCGGTACTAATATCGCTAAACCTGATAGCGCTGAAGTGATCAACTTGTCCAATTGTACGGTAACGCCGGGTCTGATTGATGCACATACGCATGTGTTTACCATCCAGAAGCTGGATACTGATCCC
>JAATGJ010000138.1 GCA_015654695.1 Chitinophagales bacterium
CCAACGGATTCCTGCCATTAGACTAAAGATGGCCAATTGGTCTCTCAATTTGGTGCATGGGACTCGGTACTACCTCGAAGTGATTTGATATGTCAACATATGGTTCGTGTGAGCAAAAGAAGATCATCTGCAGTTATGTGTCACACTGTATGGCAGGAGAATCGCGGATTTTAGGGTTTGTGTAAGTCATTAGTCTAGTCGTCCAGTAAATCAGGGAGCGGCTCGCAATTCGGCAACACTCCTTATTGGAATGGTGGTTTTTGGGTGACCAATAGTAACAACCTTTTCAACAATGGAGGCAGCATCGGTATCGGAACCAGCAGCCCTGGCGCCAAACTGGATATCGTAGGAAATGTGAGGATTGCTGATGGCACACAAGGCGACAGGAAAGTCCTGATGTCTGATGGCAACGGCAATGGATCCTGGAACAAAATTATTTCAGGCTATGTACTGATCGGTGATGTCGCTTCAGGAATCAGCACCGCAGTCGGTGGAGACATTAGCTTTGCCAGTAAAAGCAATTCCGGTTCTTCATCAACAATCACTGTAAACTTCGAAGATCAGGGCAACACCAACTTTGTGCCAATGATCAGCATCATCAGCCTGGGAACTGCGGACGACGACAACGATATTGAAACGCCGGTGATCCTGAACATGACATCCACTTCTTTCGACATTTTTTTGAATGAAACGAATGGTACCACGCAAGATATCAGGATCAATATCATACTGATGCCTTTCTAATATATTGACGTAAGCCGGTATGCAAATGGGGCTTATTTATTAAAACCAAATTCTGCTTTACAAAAAATAATGATACAATAAAGCAGCACATACAAACACGGGAAACAAATACTTTAAACCCTTTATACAATGAAACTAATTCAACGCCTGTTATTTCTTTTTTTATTGATAGCCGCTGTTAGCGCCCGGGCGCAAGTGGCCATTGGTATTGCAGCCCCGGCTGCTTCAGCCCAGTTGGATATAACATCGCCAAATAAAGGTTTATTAATTCCGCGGATGGCAGCTTCATCCCGAACAGGCATTGCTTCTCCCGCCGAAGGTTTGTTGGTTTATCAAACCGATGCCCCTATAGGTATTTATGTATTTAAGGCAGGAGTATGGACACTGTTAAGTGCAGGTGTGAGCAACCCGACTCTCGTGGTGCGGACTACCAACATGATAATAAACAGCGGTGTATATGTTGATGTGATCAGTATTAACCTGGAAGCTAATAAAACCTACCTTATTGAAAGCGTTGTATTAGGGCAAAGAGTTGGCGGAGTCAGCGCCCATGGCACTTTTCAATTAGTTTATTCAGGATCGGCCACTACGGAATTCGGTTTTTTTGTCTCCGCAAATCAACTTCCGGATATAACTATTGACGCTACACCCTCGTTTGACCTGGAGGCAAATGTCATAACCACCAACTTCACAACAACACCAGCCAATAAATACGAGCTGCGAGGATATCTCAGAACAACGACTGCGGGAACGCTGACCATCCGGGGTGCGAGAGCTGCAGCTAATACAACAGTGGATTTGAATGTAAGGGAAGGCACCTATTTTTTAGCGTCGCCATTGAATTAATTAAATTTCTGCCAATGACGTCTTTAACTGTAAAAAGCCATAAAGAATTATTGTGTGAGTTGATTCTATTTATGAAACTATGGGGCAGGGTTCTGCAAAATCGCTGAAGTTTTCAAGGATACCAGCTTGTTTCTCCTTCCGTCATTGAAGGCAGAATAGCATCACAAAGGTTCAGGTGTTTTGAATTATATAGCAACAAGTCTTGCTTTCCGGTTCAAAAAAAATGTATAAATCACCATCCATCCAAAAGTTCATTTTCTCAAAATATTGGAGATGATACGATTCTTCAGGTATTACATTGTGATATTTAGCAGGAACATTTGCTTGCCTGTTCAACTGGCATAAAAACTTCATGATCCTGTTAGTCTTCGGACAACGCGGAATGCCAGGAGCCTGTATCCAGCCGGGTACTCCTGTATGGCCGATTCCATTTCCATACACAGATGAACGAACGGTATTAAACTTTACCGAATCGTAAACAATAATGGAATCTCCTGATAGTTCGTCAAAAGAACTGTCTGCATCGGACAACTCATCCGCATTCATTAAAACAGGAGAAAAAGGATTTGAATAATCAAGAAATACTTTTTCAAAATTTAAATAAATAGGACAAATAAGGTGAACCTTAAAAGGAAGCCAGGAAAAGGCATTGTCCCTATTGTCAATAAATCCTATATACTGAAAGGATGTGACCAGGTTATGAGCGGGTAGTATAAATTCTTCCGGGACCTCTCCTCCTAATTGGTGAATTCCTGCCGCGCCGGGTATAAATTCGAAAAGGGGATGAACCGGCACTTCGTGGTATGGCAAAGACATTTCATTTTCAGCTATTTCACGGGGCTTAATCTTTCCGTCCCTGATATCTTCTGCTTTTAAAAGGGTGCCGTTTTGAAATGTCAATTTAATGGATGCCCATACAGACATGGCTGTTTTTTCATCCACGCCCTGTGTTTGCATAAATTTTTCACCATCATCACTCCCGTCAAAAGTCACTTCCCAACCGGCAAAAAACTGTTCTTTCATATTTTTATTTGAATCGCCGCCCAGGATTTTTTTTAAAATATTCATGCTGTAAAGAATTTGAACGGGAAAGATTTTTAGTTCGATAGAATGATTTCCGTGTTTTATTTCGAGTACTCATATTTTTCTATACTGCAAAGCCTTCCTTTATAAAACAGTTCCTTGCTTAGCAGTTTGCCTGATCCGTCATATTTTAATGCTATTTTTTCGTAACCGATAATATCATAAGTATTCCCAAAGCCATCAAAGCCTGTATCTGTGTTCTTTATTTCTATACACTGCGTTTTGTTATCGTACTTATAAGAAGTCTTTCTCAGCACTTTACCACCCGGTGTTTTTAAAGTTGCCTGCAATGCGTTGCCGGTTTTGTTATTAATAATCACTTCGTTTGACTGGAGTATATTGCCTGTGAAATAGTTGATGCTTGTGACTGTATCATTATACGCGTATTCTTTCCTGTCGTTAATCACGTAATTAATAGTTTCAAATTTCTCATTTAAAGTGTCATTGTATGTCCTTATTATTTCAGCGATGAGTTTTCCGGTTGCGTCATACTTTAATTCATTCTCTATGAAAACGGTTTCTTTGGTGGAAATATACTGTTCAAAGCCGGTAAGTTTATTGCCTGTATAACTAAAGCTAAATTCATTCGAAAGCAGCGTACTCTCCCATTTGGATTCATTTATATTGTTTTGATAGGACGTCCACGAATTAAAGTTTTTGTGCGAAACTAAAAGCCCGTTTGAATAAGAATAAATATGTTTGCCGCAAACCTTATTATTACAAATACTTAAGAAAGCAATGGTATTTCCGTTTTCATCAAAAAGATATTTTGCTATCGTTTTATTTTTACTCGTTTGTTTGGAGCAAAAATAATCCGCCTTCACCGTGACGGACCGGTAGCCTTTACTATGGGGAAATGTATCGGGAAAAATATTCGGTTGCCCTTTTACGACAGATACAGGCAGCAGCATGAAAGGAAATAAATATAGCCGCGCTATTTTGAATTTTTTCGCCTTCAAAAGCGCATCAAACCGGGTTTTCCGCATTTTGGAATCATCATTTGAGCGTATGAGTCCCCGGAGCCCGGGAACGTTGCTTATCATCGAAAATAAATAGTAATTAAGGTCCCGGGGCCTGGCCGTCAATTGCGGTGTGCTTCCTTCACCAATACCTGCATGGGCGAAAGTCTATTGTTTTCTTCCACCAGTTTTTATTTAGGTATCGCAAACTCCTTTTGAATTACATACAGTTTTTTCCAGACAGCATCCGTTTTCTCACGGGGAGATACAATAAAAATGAGATAGGTTTTTTTAGCGCCCGTACCTGTTAAAGCTTTCACTTCTATATTTAATTTTACGGGGGCGCCATCAACAAAAACTCCAAAAACATTCACAGACGCGTTATAAATAATTTCATTGGCCGCTGTCCCTTTTTTCCTTTCTGTAGCAGCAGTTATCCGGGTTGTATCTATTATGAGTTTGCGGTCTCTTGCTGTGGCGCTGCATAAGCCTTTGAAATATTTCAAAAGATAATCATTGATATCGTTTTGAGAAATGGCAGTAACGTCATCTAGTTGCGCGACAAAAGCATAAGTAAAATAATCTGTTGAATCCTTGCTGAACATACCCGGCGAAAAACGAAGTTCCTCCACACCTTTATAAGAAATACCGGGTGCAAATGACGGTGGCAATACAAATCTTTCAAAAGCCCAGTTGGCCGGTTCTTTTAATAATTCCGGCTTATGTTCCTGTGCTTGTGCGGCAATTGAAAAAGAAACAATAAAAAGTAAGAATGCGAGCAAGTTTTTCATGGAGTGAATTTAGGGCATTTTAATGTATTAGCAGGATAGTGATTAGTTCATGTGGTTGGTGGGAGACCCTTCACGGAGTTTATTCCTGTGAATACCATGGCTCCTCGCACCAACCGCGGCATGCTTTTTCATAGAATACCTTCATGAGCGGAATATTAGACTACTAGCTGTCTTCTTCAATTGACCATTTATCTAAGAGATTAATTGTTTGACTAATTGGCTGATTCTCTTTTTTATCAATTTTATTTACTTTCATCACAATAGGTATTTGTGCTAACAAACCAGCAATGATACACGTCCCGGTAGAAAGATTAGGAATGGAATCAGCAGAAACTCTATCAAGATAAGCGATTGTTTTTTCAACAGCGAGTAGATCGTTGTTATTAATCAGGCGATGTAAGAAGTAGTTATGAAG
>JAATGJ010000007.1 GCA_015654695.1 Chitinophagales bacterium
CCGTGCAGGAACCAGCGACCCGCCAGTTTTATTCTGCTTCAGAACCTTTCTCTATGTCCTCTTCGGGAGTAGGTTCAGGAGAGAACACTACTTACGATAATCCTCGGGATACTAAAAAAGATTTACCTGTTACTGAAAATAATAATAAGGAAATAAACAGGGAGAACCTGGAGATCAGTTTTAAACCCACTGCATTCAACTACCCGGCTAATTCAAGAGTTGATGTCGGTATAGCACAATTTCCTTCTTCCCAGCTTATTCTTTATGCCATTGCATTGAAGCAATATGCAAAGAAAAATGGCTTCGATACCAGCTATGCATTTCTCAGTAATATGGGCATGCTTTGCAATAAAAAAAGATTTTTTGTTGTTAACCTGGCTACAATGGAAATAGAACAATCCGCTCTTGTTTCCCATGGGCGTGGCCAGGGTCCATCGGTATTTGACAAACAATACTCCAACCGGTCGGGCAGTAAATGCACTTCACTGGGCCGCTATAAAATTTCAGGAAAATACAAAGGAGGCTATGGTGAATCCTATAAGATGGTTGGCCTCGATTCTTCTAACAAGAATGCATACAGCAGGAATATTGTACTGCATTCTATGGGTTGCATTCCGGATATAGATGGCATCATGCCTGCCTGCGTAAGTGAAGGATGCCCGGCTGTTTCAACAAAGTTCCTTTCCTCTTTACGCAAGATCATTGATACAAGAAAAAAACCGGTATTGATGTGGATATTCGACTCCAACCTCGAACAGGCTGTTTTTGAAGAAAGACCTGTAAAAAACAAACCCGGACCAGGTTATCATGTCGTGAATGAAAATCATACTTGTTCTCTTCATCACCAAAATCACCCTCTGTCCAGCCAGTATTAATAATATGGAAGAATACCGGGTTGCAGATCCAAAGCAACCCGGTACTCTTCTTTCAACCGGATTAGAGGAGAATGCTAAGAACAAAACATACTACTATTATTTCGCTACTGCCATCTTTATTTTCTTATTCTTTATTTTCTGGTCTTTGATCAGGCGCAATGTGTCACTGACCTTTATCTTCTTCACCGCTACAAAAGAAAAAAAATCTTTTACTTCAATCAGGCCAATATCTTCTTTTTTTAGCTGCCCTTTATTGGAAAGAAACCCGACAATGTCCATCTTATTGACCTTATCTTTTTTTCCTGCGGCGATAAATAAAGTTGACCACTGGGGCTTTTCCGGCAGGCTAATAGTTTCCGGCAGTTCTATCTTCTCCGCTCCTGTATCAATATAGCCAGGCAAACTTTCTTCAGGTGATACAATAAGGATGGCGGTACCGCTGGCATCCATACGGGCTGTTCTTCCATTGCGGTGTGTAAAGATATCTTCGCTGCCCGGCAAATGATAGTGAATGATGTAACGGATATTGGCAATGTCAAGCCCCCTTGATGCCAGGTCGGTTGTCACTAATACATTCGCCGTTCCATTCCTGAATTTACATAAGGCCGCATCTCTTTCCGGTTGTTCCAGTGCGCCATGATAAAACACATTGACAATATCCTTTTCTTTTAGCCAATTGCTGGTCCGTTCTACAGACTCCCGGTGATTGCAAAAAATAATAGTTGACCGGTTGCCCAGCATACAGATCAGGCGGAAAAGTGTTTCCAGTTTATCTTTTCCATCACTCAATACTATTTTAACCGTAAGACCGGTATCCACCTCTTTATCATTTAAAAAATTAAGACGGACAGGTTCTTCCATTCCTATAAAACCAGGAATTTCTACAGCTTCAGTGGCCGAAATCAATATCCTTTTATTGATCGCCTTTAAAGACCCAATAATAAAAGACATTTCTTCCACGAAACCCAGTTCCAGTGATTTGTCGAATTCATCCAATACCAGTGTTTCAATAGTACCGGTAGTGATATTTCCTCTACGGATATGATCAGCCAATCGTCCCGGTGTCCCAATTAATAAGGCAGGTGGCTGCTTCAGATTGTTTTCTTCCGTTTCTCTTAAGTGACCGCCATAACAGCAGGTTACTTTCAAATTAGTTCCCATGCTTTTAAATACAGATTCGATCTGCAAAGCCAGTTCACGGGATGGTACTATGACAATGGCCTGCGTTTTTGTGTTCGCCGGGTCTGTTAATTTAATAAGTGGTAACAAGTATGCTAATGTTTTCCCGGATCCTGTAGCGGATAACAGGAGTGTATTATTTTGCTTCTCTATAGCTTCTATAGAAGCCAGTTGCATTTCATTAAGCGCCTTGATTTTTAATTTTGATAATATACTGTCGGTAGAAATGTTTGTAGTGGGCATAAACGCAAAAGTAAGCTAGTTGGTGGAGAGGGAAATAACTGGGAGAAGACTCCTCAAAAACCTGTTTCTGCAGACCCTGCAACATTTTTACATCGTAGCCGGGTTATGACTGGCTAAATTTGTCATTGATAATATTAGGTAACACATTAACCTCCATACGTTTTCTTTGACCGTTTTTTAATGGTACCAACCGATTTCTTTTCCATTTTTGTTTTTGGAGAAATACTTTTCTTATCAGCGGGAAGGTTTGGAAAGCCCGGAAAATCCTGGCCAATATGCGGATCAGGATTTTTTTTCACGTCTTCTTCTTTTTTGATCGGGTTTGATTTTGCCGCCATACCAGTTGATTTTAGGTATTTGTATTAAAACATCGTGCCGTTTATTTATTATGGCATGATATTTTTATTAACCCTGCAAACGAATAATATGAAAAGAATATCATTGTTCTTCCTGCTTGCATTAGCCATCAGCATTTTTCCCGGTTGCAGCGTGGTCTCCACTATTTTTAAAGCGGGTATGTGGTGGGCCTTTATACTTGTTTTTATTGTTGTAGCTTTAGTCATCTGGTTAGTAATGAAAGCCAGGAAATAAATATGGGATTAACAAGCCAGTGATTTGTGGATTTATTTACACGAAATCAAAAGATGCTGCTTTAACCACCAGGCTTGATCTTATAAATTTCTGCTTCATTTTTCCTGCGTAACTTTATAGTGCAACTTATAATTATCATGAGTTTAAAAGCAACTATATGGAACATAAAAATAAGTTAGAGGAACTGAACAAGGAATCTCTTCAGAAGCTGGAAGACTATGTAAAAGCAAAAGGTATATTAAAAGAAGAAGACCATGAAAAACTTCACCAGGCAAAAGATGAGTGGCAAACCGCCTGGAATAAACTCATGGAGGCCCTCATGGTATTGGAACGGATTGAAATATAATCCAGCCCGGCCTGGTGCCTGTACCCGTTAACGCAGAGTTCCTGCGCCCCATAAATTTTTCTTTAATTATTGCAGGCTCTTTTTATTTTCAATCCATTTATCATCTGTGGTTTCATTTTTAGTTATTTCTTTATACCCACTGTTTCTTTTATTCCTTTGAATAAGGTTTTCCACGATAAATGAAAGATCGAACGATTAGTGTTCCGGTCGAAATGCACTTGAGCTACCCTGGCTTCATCATTCTTTTTAGGGTTCGAATTTTTTATCAGGATATTAGCAAGGAAACTTGTCATTACTTTTTTATCCATTTCCTTTGATTCCTTATTTTTTTCCAGCAGGATTACTTTAAGATCTTCGTAGAGCATTTTTACAGTACCATCCATACCATAATCATGTCCCTGTAAATTGAATTCTACTCCATTGATCTTTCCTTTCTTTATACTGGCAGCCCCCATGGGTTCAGTAAGCTTGTTTAGTAAAACAGCATTAATAGCTCCTAAAGATCCCTTCAGATCAAACCGGCCTTTGGGGTGGGCAAGATAAAAAAGCCAGGTAACTTTTAATGGAGTTAAATCCAGGAATCTTGAACTTACATCAACTGTCATAGTATTGTTGACAGCAATTATATCTTTATCATTCGTAAAATTGACGATACTGGCATAGATATTATAAAATTGCACCTTACCCGACTGGCGGGTAATATGACTTCTTTCTTTGTACTCAAGGAATCCATTCGACAGAATGATATTTCCAATATTGACCGGAACAGGGACCTTCGCTAATGCCTGGTGCGGGTAGGTACCTACCCGGTTCGTTTTATCACGGGTGATAGCCAGGTCACGGTATATTTTAAAAGTAGCTGCACCGATCAGCATACTGTCCGCCACAAAGTTTTCATCAAACAACTGCGGCAGGTTAATATTTTTCATTTGAATATTACTCACCGAAAAATCGAAGCGGTCATCCTGTGTGGGAAGTGCTTTTACAAAAGCTTCTTCATCCAGCGTGGGAGCAAGCCTGAAGCTTTTGATATGGAGATGGCGGGATACAGAACTTACTGAAATGCTGTCGGCATTATAGTTATATAGTTTGTTGGCAGATGACCAGTTCAGTTTTCCGCAAGTAATACTTATCTCTTTGGCAAAAAGCATGCGGGTAGTATCTGCACTACTGCTGCTATCTACTTTTACATCCACCAGGGCAATAGATACATCCTGTATCCGGATACTTGTTTTTTTCGTTTTGCGGCTGCTGGTGGTAATCTGTGCGCCCGATATCAGTACAGTATCCGCCTGTATCAGGTCAAGATTGCCTAATATCTGCTCATACACTTCCTTCGATGGTGCTGCCCGGGATGAATCTTTACCAGCATTGGTATAGATAATACTGATCACCGGGTTTTTTATTTCCAGTTTCCGGCCCACTATTTCATTATCTATTAATGCACGGGGTGTCATAACTCCTGATACGTTGATCTCAGGGATATAAATGCTTACCAGGATGGAAGGAGCTTTTCCCATTTGTTCAAGGTCCGTGTAGCGGATACTGTCGTAGGATAAGTTCATATTGAAGACCGATAAGGAACCTGCGATCTCATTCATGTCAAGCTTATCATATTTTATAGTATAAAGCCCCCTGCTCTTTTCACGGATAGCGCTTTCCAGTTTATTTCTTATGATCCCTTTTTTGTAAGTATTCCAATACAAGATACCCCCCGTGATGGTAGCAATAAAAAGAATAAGAATGCTTAAAACTATGATACGTCCTTTGGGGGTAGCGGTAGCTTTCTTCAATTTTGACTTGATGGCCTGCATGGGCTCTCTAAAACAATTAATAGTCCAACTTTATCCGGGTTTAAAATTTCACTGGCGGGGAAACAAGGGTATGAAATTCTACATATTGGCGAAATTTAAAAATAACTTCCTTTTTTGGATAACCATTCCTTTGCCTTACCTGCCGTAATTATTTGTCACCCGAAACAACTTTACCATCGTTATAATACTCTGTGCTCTTAATCGTATGGTCTGGATTATAAGTTAACCACTTGCCAATACGGATTTCTACCATATTGGTTTTTTTGCCGGTCGAAGTGATTTCCTTAATAGTTGTTCCTATTCCTGGTTTTCGTCTTAGTAGATAATAGTTAAGATGTGTATCACTAAAAGGTGCGTATAATGGCTTTTGCATTACTGTATCATCCTTTGCATACTCATCACCAAATACTTTGCTACATATAAATTGAATTTTGGCAAGCACAGGATGTTTATCCTCATAGAACTTTTCGTCTAAAGGAAAACGAGGGATTGATTTGTCAATCTTGATATAAAAATTAACAGTGTCATTTCCGTAAATCCAATAATCAGAAACACCAGTTGTGCTCCAATGAAGGTCTTTGAAATAACTGGTTATGTCGTGAACAGTAAGTCTTGAAAAGTCTGAAATAGGAACCTCTCTGAGTATTCCTCCAAAATTGTCTTTTAGAAATATTGAAGATAAAAGCTCACTATTGTCGTAGGTACAAAAGAAAAGGTTCTTTGCTTTGTCATAGTAATACTCTCCTTCCTGCCAGTTTACGGCTGCAATTAGTGAGTCTATCTGTTCTTTAGGTATCAAAAAAGGATTATAGCCTAATTGTTTTATGTCCGTAATTGTTGAACTACACACAGTGATGTCATTTAGTTTGACTGTCTTCACAAAGGCTGTGTCAACCAAACGAGTTTTTTGAACAAATGCTTTAAAACTTTGGTCATGCTTCGACTTTTGGGTCTGGTCGGAACAACTAACAAAGATTACAAAAATAAGTGTAAATATTAGGGGTCTCATATTATGGCAGGTAACATAGATGTTGTATATGGTTTCTTACAAAACTATTTTATTTATTTGCTGAAACAGAAAGAGACACGGTTAAATTATCAGCCATAGAAATACTTTTGCCACCAACCCCATAATCCCTGCGGTTGATCTCAAAATCACCTTTGAAAATATATCCATTGGCTGATGGAGTGGCACTAAACCCAAATTGCACAACTTTAGTTACGCCTTTAATAGTAAGGTTGCCTATAACAAAAAAACGTCCTGCACTGGAACTTTGAGTAACCTTAGTACTTACAAACCTGATCAGCGGATACTTTTCCACATCAAAGTACTCGCTTTTTCGCAGGTGTTTGTCCCTTGTATTGTTA
>JAATGJ010000171.1 GCA_015654695.1 Chitinophagales bacterium
AGGAAACCTCAGTTGGAACCTGAAAGACCAGGACCTGTCCAACCTTTTCGCCTCTTACGGCGAAGTAACATCTGCCAAGATCGTTACAGACAAATTCACTCAACGCAGCAAAGGCTTCGGCTTTGTTGAAATGGCTGACGACACTTCGGCCCAGGCGGCAATTGCAGCCCTGAACGGTTCTGAAGTTGACGGCCGCAACATTGTCGTTAACGAAAGCCGTCCAAAACCTGAAGGTGGCGGTAGCGGTGGAAGCGGCGGCGGTGGTGGCTTCAAGAAAAGAAGCTTTGGAAGCGGCGGCGGTGGCGGCGGCTACAAAGGTAAGAGCGGAGGCAGCGGTGGCGGCGGCGGCTACAAAGGTGGCGGCGGCGGTGGTTACAACCGTGACCGTGGCGGCAGTGGTGGATACAATAACGATTATTAATCAATAACGATATTCACGAAGCTTTAATAAGTCTGGTTCGCAAGGGCCGGACTTTTTTTGTTTGTACTTTCCTTTGATTTTTTTGATACAGGGAATGCGTAATATTTTCTTCGTTATTTCTCTTACTGGGTTCTTTACCCGTTTTCTCCGCTTAATCAGTACATAATTTATTCCCTGTCAATTAATTAATTATTAGGAGATCCTTCGGCCAGGAAGCAACCGTCTATAGTTGTTTCAGGCCCGATGTTTGAATAATCCGGAAGGGATACTCTGAGACAGGTTATTCAGTCATTAACGACAGCTATTCCGTAGCCTTCATTGTTACATCTAAAAAAGGAGGAAACCATGCTTACTGTAATCATTCCTGCATTAAATGAAGAAAAGACAATAGGGCAAATAATCAATTTTTGCCGGTCAGAACCCACCGTTTCGGAAATAATAGTAATAGATGATAAATCAGAAGATAAGACAGCATTAATAGCCAACCAGTCCGGTGCAAAAGTTATTATAAGTGCATCCAGGGGTAAAGGAATTTCTATGAAAGAAGGAATTAATGCTGCAACTAATGAAATTGTTGTCTTCCTCGATGCAGACATTGATCCTTACCCCGAAGATTCAATTCGCAATCTCACAACTCCTCTTTTGAACAATGATGCAGATTTTGTAAAAGGCGCTTTTTCAAGAAACGCGGGACGTGTAACAGAACTTGTTGCCAAACCCTTGCTGGCTATATTATTTCCCGGGTTGTCGCATTTTTCGCAGCCACTTAGCGGAATGATAGCAGGAAAAAGAACATTCTTTCAAAAAATTGCATTCTTTAATGACTATGGTGTTGATATTGGCATCCTGATTGACATGTACCTGATGAAGGCCAGAGTGCAGGAAGTAAACATCGGCTATATAGAAAATAAAAGCAAACCCTGGGAAGCCTTGGGTAAAATGAGCAGGGAAGTATCAAGCGCAATTATCACCAGGGCACAGGGGCAGGACAATAATCAACTATCACAGGAAAGCGCGAATTCGCTGGAGATCATACAAAGGGAGATGAGCAATGTGCTGCGCGAAAATTTATCTGTCTATCACAAAATGATTGTTTTAGATATGGATGAGACTATCCTGAAAAAAAGATTTATTAATGAATGTGCAGATAGCTTTGGCTTCGGTCCCCGGTTAGAGGAATTGCGTTTCAGCGAAAAAGATCCTATCATCCTTACAAAACGGATAGGATTATTGCTGAAAAACCGGACAATGGATGAACTGCTCCATATTATAAGTACTATGGACATGGCGGATAATATCAAAGAAGTAGTGCAAAGCTTCAAACAAAAAGGATACCTCGTGGGTATTATCAGTCATAGTTATACATTAATAGCAAACTATGTAAAACAACAGATAGGTGCTGATTTTTCCATGGCACATCAATTGGAATTTTTTGAAGGCAAAGCAACCGGTGAAGTAAACCTTCCTTCTTATTTTTCGGATCTCCGGATAGCATCTGCGGCCATTCATTTTGCAAAACCAATGCGTTGCAGTATGTATGTGAAAAGTATAATGTGTCTATGAAAAATTGTATAGCTGTTGGGGATAATAAGGATGACAGGTGTATGATCGCCTATGCCGGCAAAGGTGTCGCTTTCTGTACTACTGATGAGCTATTGGAAAAGATCTCCTATAAAAGTATTAAAGAAAGGAATTTTGAACCTTTACTTGCATTGGCGTAAACAAATCACAGGTATGACATGTAAATCTGCGTGTTAAAATAATAACTAATAAACTAATACTTATGTCCGGCAAGCTTTATAATATACTGGTTCCCGTTGATTTTACACACAAAAATAAATGGGCCATCGCAAAAGCAATTGAACTTTCCAACAGCTTCCATTGCAATGTTCATCTGGTACATGTAACCGGCAGGAATATCTCCATTTTTGAAAGAAATGATAATGCAGAGATCTCTTTTAAAAAAATGGAAGAACTCAAAGCTTTGTACAGGCACCAGATCTGCGGGGATGGTTCCCTGGAAATAAGTGTATTGGCAGGCAGCCATCAAAAACAACTGGCAAAATATATTCAGGAGTATGAAATGGATCTTGTGGTAACCGGTCTCTCTAAATTCAACCTGCTACAAAGAATTACTTCTTCTATTTCTATCAGCAGGCTGGCTAAGAAAACCAGTATACCTGTACTGGCAGTCAGGTCAGGCGGCCTGGTTTGTCATTTTAAAAAAATTGTTCTGCCCTATCCAGCGAAATACCCATGCGCCAGATACGATTGGCAACATTACTGGGCAGAGCTTTTAAATCTACTGTTTATTTTGTTTCTCTCAGGAAACATGCAGATGACGGGAACCAGAATATTGTTGACAAGGCCCTCGAAGTAGTTCAAAGTATTTCCACTATTCCCGTTCAATGTTTCCTGCTGGAAGGACAAAACCTCGCCAAGAGCACTCTCGAATTTTCTAAAAAAATAAATGCCGATCTTATCATGGTGACACCGGTTAAGGATTTTCGTTTGCCAGGATTATGGAACAGGATCACGAATAAATTATTATCGTATGGATCGAAGATACCTGTGGTGACGGTGGTATCGAATAATAAATAATAACCCTTTTAATACTTTTATTCAAATGAATTCATTCGTCGTTTTCAATTGCCATATCTTCCTGCATAATCATAGTCACTTCTAAAGACATTGCTATCTTTCTTTAACTCTTTTAATACAACTGATTTTGCCTGCTATTTTTCCGTAATATGCCTATAATTTGAAAGCGGGATGGAATCATGCTCTTGCCATAAAGTACTGTTTCTTTATAACTACTGCACCACCCTTATTGATCCCGCCCCATGATACGAATGATATTCCCCGTTATACATTGCATCGGCGCTGACAGGTCCCATTTTATATTGCCCCGGCGATACAGCCCTGACGGCGTAATAATAGGTTTGCTTGTTATTATAAGCATCCACAAAAAAGTGAATCCGGTCATCCCTTACATCCAGTGCAGTAGGTGTAGCAGCATCTTTGATCCAGTCCATACCGGGTATCTCTTTGGTTCTCGGGTTTTCAATTTCAAAACCGGCAGGCAGCAGATCAGTGATCACTACATTCTCGATCGGCGTAGAGAAAGAGCGTTCCAAAGTAATGCCGATAATGACCAGGTCATTTTGTTTGAATGTAGTGGATGATAAGGGGTTGCCAGAACGGTCATAAAAACGCTTTCTTACTTTCAGGTAACTGTCTTCCTCTTTATACGCTCCGCTGGCACTGATACCTTCCGCATTCCAGAAATAATATAATTTACCGCTACCCTTTGTCACTATCTCTACATTGGCGCCCTTCAGCGCATTCATATCTCCGCGCCATTGTCCACCGTCCACTTTGGCGATTGTTTTTCCGTTTACATTTATCTCCGCTGTCGCAGTAGAATTATTAGCTTCTCTTGTTAATTTACCCAACGCCAGAAAAGCAAAAGCCCTTTCCTGTGTACTCAGGTAATAACGGGTTTTCAATTTATCCGCCACATGTATGGCCATCACGGGTACCTGCGCATTACCCGGATCAACGCTGATCAGTGCATTCAAGGCAATAGCTTCATCCCGCACATCAGAATAATAGCTACCACCACTTTGCGGTACGGATTCTTCACCTGCAAAAGCGGAAGGTAACATAGCGGTAAAAGATTTTTTATCTCCTGCTGAAGCATAAGCGGCAGATAACAGGTAGCGGCTATCCAATGCAAGTATAGCCGGGTTGGCTTTATAATAATTCATCGCCGGTATATTGGTACGACCGGCCAATGCCAGTACATATAAACCATACGCCACTTCCTTTGGTGCGATCTTCCGGTTCTGCGTCCTGTTATAATAGTAGGTGACCGTTTCTTTATTCTTCAACCGGTTACTCACATAGTTCAGCATGGTTTCCAGCAAACTATTGTCCACATCAAATCCGGCTTTCTTCGCTTCAATTAAAAAATGTGCGGAATAGATAGTAACCCACCAATCTTCCTTACCCTCCCCATCCCAGAGAGTGACGGCGCCATTATACAGTTGCCGCATCCTGATCTTGCGTATAGCTTCCAGGATATTCGTATTGGCATTGAACTTATTTTGTTTACCAGCCTGTCCGGCAGGCAGGTTTAACTGCATCAGGTCAGCCAGGTCGCCGTAATACAATTGCGGGAATGCGGCAGATACTGTTTGCTCCGTGCATCCGTAGGGATACTGCACCAGGTAACGTAGCTGTTCGCCTAACTCCAATACTGGTGAACGGCTAACCACTAAACTATAATTAGTACTGCCGGGAATAAAATCACTTAACCCGATATTTACTTTTTGTGTACTGCCCCCTGCAATGGAACCACTTCCTGTTACTTTCTGCAAAGTAGATGGCGGACGAACAGAAATTTCTGTCGCGTCTTCAAACTTTTCTCCCAGTCCATTTACCGATATCTTCACATTCGCGATACCAATAGTTGGATTAGCCACCATCTGGAACACGGCTCTCCCCTCGCTTTTCGCATTTAATGAAATACCCTGGCTGCTGCCACCTACTATTTTCACCGATCCATCCGTTGTGATACTGGCCGTCACATTTGCTGACTTATCAGTAGTGTTGCTCAATGTAACCGGTACATTCACCGTATCACCCGGACTTAAAAATCTTGGTAACGCCGTACTGATAACAATAGGATCAGCGACAGTCATGGTATTATCCGCGGCGCCAAAGCCTGAACCCTTATAGGATACAGCCATCAATCTTAGCTCACCGCTGAACTGTGGAATATCAAATTCAAAATCAGCTTCGCCGCTTCCATTAGCTTTGGCAATACCACTCCAGTAACTCACCACTTTTATTCTCTTCGCAGGCATCGGGTTTGTTCTCTTTGACATATCCAATTCCCCATCGCCCCCACTGCTACTGAACTTCGCCCTCACTTCCGCAAACAATAAAGGATACATGTCGTAGGCTGTTACCTGCAATGCCTTTTTCTGGTAGAAATAATTGTATGGATCAGGTGTTTTAAAATCACTCACCTGTAATACACCATTGTCAACCGCAGATAAAGTAATGTAACTTCCCGGCGCCGCTTTTACTTTCACCTTTTGGCGTGTTTTGGATCGAACCATTTTTTTAGCAATGATCTCTACCGGTATCTTCCTGCTTTTCTCTTCCACTGTTACACTTTGAAATCCATGAGCGACTGTCAATGGAATATCGGATACTTCATGCGGTTTGATCAGCGTAGCGGTAATATATACATTTGGTACATGATCACCTGTTAATTTCAGATCAAGGCTGGCATCCCGGTTATTCACATCAACATATTGATACGATATAACATGATCTGTTTCCATCATAACGAGCATTCTGCCGCTGAAAGGTGTTGTAAAATGGGCCTTTACGGACTCGCCCGATAAATAAGATTTCTTTTCCAGGTTTATCTCAATATTGCCTTCGTTATTTACTTCAAAGGAATTATTATTTCCTCCCCAGCTTCCATAACTATAAAAGCTGCGGCTTACATAACTGTTGGCTCCGGGACGATAAATTCTCAACTCATAATCGCCGGGTGATCGGGGTATATAACTATAGACTGTATTATTTCCAACCGATACCTGGTTTTCGATCATCAGCTTATCTTCTTTCTGCGATTCATACCGGAAGTAACTGCCACTTTTTGTAAGCACTGTGCGGTATTCATGTTTGATTACTTCAATCTTTGCTGTGGAGTTAACTGCATTACCTTCTTTATTCGCAGCGACCAGGTTAAACTTCACAGCCTGGTTGAGTGGATAATAAAAGAACCAATCATATTTTACTCCAAAGAAAACATCCTGCGTATAAATATCAACAGAAGTGGCGCGGCTGACCGGGCGGCCTGTTTCATCAAATACCGTAGTATAAAAATTCGTTTGTAACGCACCCATATTGCTATAGGTAGCCGGCACTTCATACACTTCACTGGCGTTCCCTTCCGCATCGGTCTTTCCTTCTTTCACCACTTTATCAAAAAAAGAATTCTGGTTAGCCAGGCTAAAATCATAACCGCTGAATTTTTCCGGGGAAAAATTCTTTTGCTTTACCTGTATCTCCGTTTCATAATTTCTATTGGAAGCGGGCGGACCAAAAAAGTTTACCGCATTGATGGAAAGATGGGAGGATTCACCGGGTTTTAGCGAGGTCTTATCCAGTTTTACATTTACCCTGATACGATCAGGCACAAATTCTTCTACGGAAAAATTCTTGCTCGCCAGCAACACGTCATTAGATGTATAAACTTCCAGGGTATATCCGCCGGTTATAGCGGAAATGGCTATATCAACACTTCCTTCCAGCGAACCTTCTTCATTCAAACTTTTTCTGAATGATTTCAATTCCTTGCCATTGGGCATCAGGAATTTCATTTTTAACGGAAAACTACCCGGGTTCTTCCATTGGCGGTCCCTTAGTATTACAGAGAAATTCACTTTTTCACCAGGCCGGTAAATATCCCTTTCAGCATAAACAAAAGCATCCAAACCACTAGGATTATTCCGTTTACCACTTACTTCAAACCGTGAAGTATTGACCCTTGTATTATTAAAAGGAAGATAGTTGAAATCATCAGCTGTTTTGGCAATCACCATCGCCGGTTTGAAACCAGTGAAATCTTTTTTGGAATAAGCGATCTCTGCCACGCCTTCTCCATTAGTAGCGCCGGTTCCTATCAATTGGTTATTGGCAGCGTAAACAGATACATTCACCCCATCCACGGCAGCAGCACTCTTGATAGAGTTTGCAAAAATGTAAATTTTATCCTGCCCTTCTTTAGCTATCAAACCAAGATCAGACAAAGAAATGTAGCGGCTGTCTTTTACCCAATAGTCTTCGCTGGAACGGATCATTACATGATAGATCCCTTTGAACTCCGGCAAACGATCCTCAAACTGGGAAAAATTCAATAAACGACCAGCGCCACTTTTAGGTAATGACCTTGTATCAATTTCCTTTTCATAAATAACATCACCGAGCTGCGCATCGGTTCTGTCATCTTCGTAATAATCTCCTTCGTAATCCCCTTCATAGTTTGCAAAACGTGCTTTCGTCTCTTGCGGATAATAACCATAGCGCTGCGCCATCAGCAGGTTGCTCTCGTATATTTTGGAAATTACCAGTTTCACTTTCGGCACATTCGTGATCTGCACTTCAATATTTTTTCCGCCTTTCTTCGACAAATAAACCGCCTTACTATTAATAAAACTGATGTTGGCTTCCAGTTCACCAAAGGCTACGCTTCCATTATAATCTTCTTTTAACACGCCCCCGATCTTTCCACGCAATCCTTTGGCGATAGTTAAGGAATAACTTTTATCCAGGTCAAACTTATCGCTGCGCAATACAAAACCATCATCTGCCTGCTCATACGTATAACTTAACTCAGGATCAAACTTCACCAGCGTTTTTATATTCTCGCCATTGATCTGCTGGCTGGTGGTAATATGAACAGTACCTTCCGTACCATCATGCTCTGCCTGCAGATTCTGAATACTCAATATATAAGGTGAAGGAATAGATAAATTCGTAACAATCGCCTCCCCTGTTGCATTCTTGCCATCCTCCGGTCTCAGGCCTTTATCAATAGTCACTTTGGCTTCATAATCCTTATCCTGCATAGCCAGGCTGGTGATACGAATGGAAATTTTATTCTCCGGGGACATAGTAACCAGGTTATAATCCAATTTTTTACCCTCTGCTTCTATTTTCAGTTTCTCTTTCAGATCATTGGGATCTATGCGGTAATTAAACTGTAAGTCCAGTTGCGGAAAAGCCGTAGTACTTCCTTCCGATTGCTGTATCCATATTACTTGCGAATTATCAAGGGTAAGATCGGGAGTATGAAAACTGATATCGTCAGCTCCTTTTACTGAGTTGTATTTACTGAATTTCAGCACGGCATTTTTGATCTGCGCTTTATAGGATGTGGCGGGAGATAAAGGCTGTGATGGCGAGAACACCAATTGGTCAGGACTTTCCCAGCGGAACTTCCCTGCGATCCTTGGCTCAAAAGAAACATAGTCGCTGGAATCCCAGGTATTCATCATGGAATCGTTAACGAGTGATTGATTGAAACGAAAGATCAGGTTGCCAAGCAGCGGCACCTCCTCTTTAGCATTAGTATAATCAAGGGAAACAGCATTGCGGTTACAGGCAGCTAAAAAAATTGTCCCGATGAAAATCGGGGCAAGAAAGGGTTTGATACGCATAAAAGGTTGGTTGAATGGTCTGTTTAGAAATGAGAAGGTAAAGAAATTATATGAACCAAAAAATTTGGTTGCCGGTTCTTTTCCTGCCTGCCGTCAGGCAGGTTCACAAAAGGTTTTAAATATCCCTGATAGAAAAAGCGAAAATTAGTATGATAGAATGGCTAAGGGGGAATATCTTTCGCCTGGCTGGAAGGATCTGATAAGTCCATATAGACTAAAAAGAATTTACTATGAAAGATAATGAGTGTACGATATGGTTAGCAAATTTTCAACGATAAATCTTTGTTAAGGGGGGTGTTCATTGAAGGTATGCCATACTTTAAAAGTATGGCATACCTTCATAAACGATATTATCATTATGGAGTTTTTGGAGAACGAACTATACCACATTTATAACCGGGGAAATAACCAGCAGCCTATATTCTTTAACCATGATAACTATATTTATTTTCTACAAAAAGTCAGAAAATTTCTTTTGCCGCATTGCCATTTCCTGGCTTATTGCCTTATGCCCAATCATTTTCATTTCCTTATATCCTCTGACCCACGAACTATTATTCTGAAACCAGTTGGCGGGAAAAAAATCAATGTCCTGTCAGAAGGTATCAGAAACCTCTTACAGACTTATTCAAAAGGGATCAATAAACAAAATGGCAGCACCGGTTCCCTTTTTCAGCAAAATACCAAAGCAAAAGCGATTTCAAAAGGCAGCAATCTATATGACCTTTTATGTTTTAACTATATCCATCAAAATCCGGTGAAAGCTAAATTGGTGGAGAAAATAGAAGATTGGCAATACTCTTCATTCAGGGATTATTGTGGTTTGAGAAATGGCAATTTATGCAATAAAGAACTGGCAATTCAATTGCTGGGTATTGATATAAAAAACTTTTACCAGAATTCATATAAAATCATCAACGATGATGATATAAATAACATTTTCTGACCAAAAAAAGTATGCCATACCTTGGAGGTAATACCGGTACAAAACGCCGGTTAGTAACAGCAGAGAAAACCAAATAAGTGAAAGTAAACATCCGCATAACTAAACAACGTATCCTGAAGTTGCTAAAACGACTTGGCATCTCCATTGTTGTCATATTCCTTTTATTCCTGTTACTCAACTGGTTCTTCCCATTACCTGATAAAATAGAATATTCGGCCATAGTAACCGGCAATAAAGGTGAAGTCATCAATGCTTACCTGACCAGCGATCAGAAATGGCGGATGAAAACTGAACTGGATGAGATATCGCCGCTGCTGCGTAAAACCATTATCGCCAAAGAAGACAAATATTTCTATGCCCATCCTGGTATCAATCCTGTTGCGATGACAAGGGCATTGTTCAAAAATATCTTCCGGATGAAAATAACATCCGGCGCCAGTACCATTACTATGCAGGTGGCAAGGGCTTTGGAACCAAGAAAAAGAAATATCATCAGTAAGATCATAGAAATGTTCAGGGCCTTTCAACTGGAAATAAAATATAGTAAAAGCGAGATCCTTCAAATGTACCTGAACCTTGTTCCCTATGGTGGCAATATTGAAGGAGTGAAATCCGCTTCTCAATTATACTTCAAAAAGAACCCGGATCATTTATCGCTGGCGGAGATCACAGCACTGAGCATTATACCTAACCGTCCTTCTTCACTGGTCATGGGAAAAAACAATGATCGCATCACCGAAGAAAGAAACAGGTGGCTGAAAAAATTCGCTGCTGACAAGGTATTTACAGAAAAAGAAATTGAAGACGCACTGGCCGAACCGCTGACGGCAACAAGAGGTATTGTTCCTCATTACCTTCCTCATCTTTCTTATAAACTGAAAAGAAGCAGCGGCGATCTCATCCATACCAATATTGACCTGAACATGCAATTGAAAACTGAAAAAATAGTGGAAGATTATATCCGGGTACAACGGTTACGGAATATCAGGAATGCGTCTATCGTGATCATTGATAACAAAACACATAAGGTCATTACCTACCTTGGCTCATCCAGCTTTAAAGACTCCATTGATGGCGGACAGGTAAATGGAGCACATGCCGTGCGGCAACCGGGAAGCACATTGAAGCCTTTGCTGTATGCCTTGTGTTTTGATGAAGGATTATTAACGCCAAAAACTGTATTAACTGATGTAGCCGTTAACTACCAGGGATATGCGCCGGAGAACTATGATGAAAAATTTAATGGCTATGTTTCCGTTGAATACGCTTTGGAACATTCATTGAATATACCAGCGGTAAAAAGCCTGAAGCTGCTTGGCTATGAAAAGTTGATCCAGAAATTAATACAATGCAATTTCCGGCAAATACAAAAAGATCAAAAGAAGCTGGGTTTATCCATGATCCTCGGTGGTTGCGGCACTACACTGGAAGAAATGGCAGGATTGTTTTCTTCTTTTGCTAACAATGGAAAATATATTCCCCCTTCTTATACCCAAAGCGATACCAGCTACCAGAGCATACAGGTGATAAGCCCGGCCGCTAATTATATGATCAATGAAATTTTATCGAAAGTAAACCGCCCTGATTTTCCATTGAACTGGACAGCCACTGAGCGCATGCCAAAGATCGCCTGGAAAACGGGGACCAGTTATGGAAGAAGGGATGCATGGAGTATTGGCTATAATAAAAATTATACGGTGGGTGTATGGACAGGAAATTTTTCCGGTGTGGGTGTAGCAGACCTGAGCGGCGCGAACACAGCCACACCTTTATTATTTAAAATTTTCAATACTATTGATTACGACAGCGATGAAGAATGGTTCACACAGCCCGCCGATTGTGATATCCGCCAGGTATGCAGCGAAACGGGAATGATTCCTTCTGAACATTGTACCAGCCTTATAACAGATTATTTTATTCCTCTTATATCTACTACACAAGTATGTAACAACTGGCAGGAAATAATGATAAGCCCTGATGAAAAAATATCCTATTGTAAAAGTTGCGCTCCCGAAAGCGGGTATAAAAAGAAATGGTATAAACTAACAGAGCCGGATATGCAGAGCTGGTTTGAAGACAACCGCATCGCTTATACCAAAATACCTCCGCATAATCCTGACTGTGAACTGATCTTTAAAGGTAATGCGCCCTTCATTACTTCTCCCGCTAATGGCACAGAATACCTGATAAGTAAAAAATCACCTGACCCCTTACAGCTTGTTTGCAAAACCGCCAATGATGTAAGCAAAGTATATTGGTATATCAACAATAAATTCTATAAAGCATGCAATGCCGGAGAAAAACAATTCTTTGTGCCGGAAGAAGGACCGGTGAAAATATCCTGTACTGACGATAAGGGAAGGAACAGGGATATTAAGATAACGGTGAGGTATGTGAATTTGTAAACCTGCAGCTACTTATTTTACTATGCGCTTACATCGGCAGCTACATCCTTTCGCTGTGATTATGTTTTTACTTTCTCTTTAAGATGATCTGAAAGTCTGAGCGAGATGGCCACTATAGTATAAGTTGGGTTAACAGCCCCTCCCGTAGGAAAGCATGAAGAACCTGCTACATATAAATTTTCAATGCCATGTATTTTACAATCACTGTTCACCACACCTTTTTTAGGATCATTATTCATCCGGGTAGTACCCATATGATGCCAGCCCCCGCTGGTACTCGCGGGCATGGATGTTTCCTTTTCATCCTGAAGGTCCTCCAGCAATTTTACCCTTCCAATTCCTGCGATTCCAACCTGCTGGCCAAGTATTTCAAATATTTTCCTGGCACTCTTTCTTTCCATATCTGTAAACGCCCAGTTCAAGTTGGCACGCGGCACACCCAGTTCATCTTTTTCGGTACTCAGCGTAACCCTGGACAAAGGATTGGGGACTTGCTCCAGCCTCATAGTGATCTCAAAAGAATCGTATTTATCTGATCCGAAAATTTTTGAAAACCTACCCTTCCTGGTAGCTTTTTCCTCTATTTCATTGGTTTTTTTTCGATCCTCCCTCGGGTCTTCATTGTCCCAGCTTTGGATATAAGGAGGCTTCTTCCTGCCATGTTCCAACGGGTTGAAAGAAAGTATCCCGTTTAATATTTTGTATTCGGCCTGCTTTTGCGGTAGCATAGCCAGTTCAGCCCTGATATTGGGCGGATTGCGCATATAAGGTTTTAATTTACTAGGCTCTTTAAGCCATAGTTCAGCGGATTTTAGTTCAGCATGCTCCATAAAATGCCGGCCTACAAGATCATTATTGTTTCCAAGTCCTTTTGGTGCCTGCTTGCCGGAGGCTAATAAAAGCCTTGAATTTTGAATAGCGCAGGAAGCCATAACAAAATGCTTAGCCCTGACTTTATGGGTTTTCCCTGCATAATTCTTAACGATTACTTCGGTAACAGCCGATACATTCTCATTGGTTATTATTTCTACCGCATTAGCATAGGTGTAAAGGTGAATGTTCTTTGCATTTACAATTGTATCCTTGTATTTCGTGCCAAAGCGCACAGCAGATGGCATACCGAATCTCCATATTTTATTCCAAAATATATCCGGGCTTACCGGCAGTGGTATTAAAGAAGTATCCTTCTGCTGCCAATTGTTAAAGCTGAATTCGTATTCACCGAGATTCAGGGTGCCATGTGCCCTTTTATAATAAGGAATTAGCTCCTGGTCTGAGAATGGCCAGCCACTCATGGGCACCCAATCCCTTTCCTGGAAAGCAATTGGATCAAAAAGTGAACACATGCCCCCCCAATGACCTGTAGTGCCACCAAAATAATGTAAGCGGGCCGATTTAAGCGGATAATAATTTTGTCCCGTATTTTTTCCACTGTACAACTCCTGTACCCTGTCATCATACTCAAATCCTCCTCCTTCGAGAAGAATTACTTTATAAGGTGTACTGATCCAATCCAGGGCCATACTGATGCCCGCGGCGCCAGCGCCAATTATGCAAATATCCCCTTCAATTATTGAAAGATCATCAATCAGCCGGGCGTCTAAGTGCATAGTAAAAATTAATTTTCAGAAAATGAAAGAAGCGCACATTGGCGGGCTTCTGTTTGAGAAAGGATCCATCCGGCTACAGTTACCATTTTTTCTGTCTTGAATTCTTGTTGGATTTTTTGTTCTATCCAATCGCTTACTACTGAATCAGATGAGGGTGATATTTTTTTACCTGTATCGTCTGTTAAAAGCAATTCCACTAATCTCTCTTTTTTGTTTTCTCCTGGTACCTGGGACCTGTAACGCATACCAATTTCACGGATAGTCTCCTCATCACAAAACCGGGCTAAAACATCTGGCCTGACCAATGGGTCATGTGTCATAGTATGCCGGCAACCGTACTTTACTACAGGTATTGCAACTATAGTTGCTACTGCAGCTGCGGTCAGGATGAAGGTTCGTCTTTTCATTGTGGGGCTAAAGGGACAAATGTATTACTATAATATTGAAAAGGCAATTAAGTCAAACTGATTTTAATTGTTAATAAAACCATTTCATGACTTATTATAAAAGTATAACACAACTTGTAAGTGTAGCGGTATCGCAAATACCTGTCTCATAACGGGTTAAAATAAAAAAGCCCTCTTACCGGAGGGCTGAATTTCAGGAAATATCAGGAATTTAATCAACTTTCTTTACACTCCCTGCACCGCTCACATCCTGGCTTATAGCAGCATTGCCTTTATATCTCACATCACTTGCCCCACTGGCTTTTGCATTGATCTTTACACTGGCAATAACCTCGGCGCTGCTTGCACCCGACAAATCAACATCTGTATTTTCTGATGACAGTTCAAAACATTTAGCGTGTGAAGCCCCGCTGCCATCTATCGAAAGATCCCTTGTTTCTCCTTGTAATGTTATGTCACTCGCTCCGGTCAGGTCGGCTGATACTTTTGGCGCTTTCAATTCAAGTTTCGCATCACTGGCTCCGCTTAGATGGATATCAACAGCACCAGCAGAAGTCAGTGTATTTTCCCCGATTATCCTGCAGGCTCCGGAAGCTTCCAGGTATTTAAATGAAGGGGCGCTTACATATACTTTGATCTTACCGGTTGCATCCAGGCTGGTATTGTTTTCCTGCTTTATATATAAAATACCGTTCGCTTCACTAACTATAATATACGGCTGCAGGTTGTCATCTATTTCCACTTTAACGGAATAAGCTGAATCCTGTTTAATGTAAAGATGAATAGCGCTGCTTACGTCAACCCCTGTAAAGTTTGATGCAGTCCTTGTTTGTGTGGTGACATTCCCGTTTCCATCAATATGTTCACCATGAAGAAAATGGCAGGAGGATAATAAAGTGAGAGAACAGACAGCAAATACTATTACTATAATATGTTTCATGTGCGTTGGTTTTATGATGCAAAGATGAAGATGTTTTTTCTTTCGTGGTGTGTGACGCTGAATTTATGCGCCAGGTTACAGTAAACCATCCCTTTGGTTAACCAGTGCAGGGGAAATAACATCATCGCTGCCGTGGCAATACCAAACTTCAAACTTGCCTACCTTTGCACCCGTTATGGCAGAACCTTTACCACACGATCATATTATTCCTTTCAAAGAGTCAGTAAAAAGCAAAAAAGAACAGGTAGCTGAAATGTTTAACCGCATTGCCGGCCGCTATGATACTATGAACCGTGTACTGTCAGCCCGGACGGATATCGGCTGGAGAAAAAAAGCAATTACAAAGCTGAAAAAGGATGATCCAAAAATCATTTTAGATATTGCCACCGGTACGGCTGATATGGCAATCATGGCCTGCAAATTGCTTCATCCGGATAAAGTTTTTGGAATTGATATTTCGGATCAAATGCTGGAAGGAGGAAGAAAAAAGGTTGAGAAAGAAGGTCTTGGGGATAAAATCCAATTACAAAGCGGGGATTCCGAGACAATAATTTTTGCAGAAAATACGTTTGATGCCGTGATGGCGGCTTTTGGTGTCCGGAACTTTGAAAACTTAGAAAAAGGATTGTCAGAGATGCTGCGGGTATTGAAGCCCGGCGGTCAACTGGTGATCCTTGAATTTTCAAAGCCAAAGCAAACAGCAGTGCGTGGTCTTTATAATTTATATATGCGAATAGTGGCGCCCCAAGTGGCCCGCTGGTTCAAACAGAATAAAGAAGCCTACCAGTATTTATGCGAGTCTGCCAATGCTTTTCCCGAACGCCGGAACTTTACTGATATTTTAAATAAACTTGGTTACTACGATACCGGGTATAAATCGTTAAGCTTAGGAATATGTTGCATCTACACCGGAAGAAAGCCTTTGGATACACCCGCCGCAAAGGCTGGTTAAGAACCGGATCGTTTTTCCTTTTTGGTCTTGTTTGTTTTGCGCAATCTTTGCTGGCACAGCCGCGGGATCTGAACCAATATGATCATGATAGCAAGCCCTATTATTTCGGGATCACTTTTGGCGGCATTATGTCGCGTTTTCAAACAGATCTCCATCCCCGTTTCCTGGCTGACGACAGTATTTATATAGCTGAGCCGAATAATTCCGGTGGCTTTAGTCTTGGTTTACTGGCTACAGCAAGATTGTCTGACCGCTTTCAGCTTCGCTTCAATCCTCAACTGGCCTTTACATCGAGAAGTATTTTTTATAAACGCAAATTCGAGGACAATGAAGGCCTGACTGATGTAACCCAGACCATTGAATCAACTATTGTCAGTTTTCCTTTGCAGTTAAAATTGCAATCGGACCGTATTGGCAATTTCCGCGTGTATATGATGGGTGGTATTAAAGGTGATATTGACCTGGCGAGTAATGCCCGTGCTAAAAGAGCTGAAGAACTCGTGAAGATCAAAAAATATGATTATGGTGTAGAGCTTGGCCTCGGTTTCAATTTTTTCTTTGAAAGCTTCATTCTTTCTCCTGAAATAAAACTTAGTAATGGTCTGGGTTATATCCACAGCCGTGACAAAAACCTCATCTATTCCAGTGTATTTGATAAAATACAATCAAGGATGATCGTTTTCAGTATTCATATTGAGGGATGACGGAACTCTGTTCCGTCATAACACCGGAACAGAGTTCCGGCCTCCGCTAAAAATCAAACTCCCTCCTATGCATATTCCATCTTATACCCAATGAAATAACCGTTGTTTTAGCTGAAGTAATGGGCACTGTTGTTGTTTCCTGTTTACGGTACACTCCGAATAGTTCAAGAAAAAGATTCTCTCTCAACTCGTAAGAAACAAGTAAAGAAGCATACATCACATTTGTTTTCCAGCCGGAGCCAATATCAAATCCATAATCGCTGATACGGTAGGGTGATTTATTGGGTAAGAAAATATTACTGCCATAGCTAACGCTGCTGGAATCCCTGCCCTGTGTATAATAGATAGCTTTTGTCTGTATTAACCATTTAGGCGCCGGTTGGAAGCGGACTATTCCGATCATCTCAGAAAAATTGGCCATCAATGGATGTGCCAATGGCTGGTTATAATGGGTATAGTTAGCTACTGAATCACCATGAGAATAAGTAAAAGGACGAACACGGTTATGCTCTACCTGCAGGTCAAGGTTTTTAATACCGAAGGCGTCAATGTATTTTGCGCCTAACTGTATTCCGAATTTGTTAGCCCACCAGCCATTACCTGCTTTTACCTCCGATAGTTTGAATTCATCCAGCAATAATTGTCCATATACCTGGAAGCGTTTGGCAAGATTGGCCTTTAAATCAAAGCCTATAACGGAGTTATCATAACTGCCGTTTTGCAATTCAACAGAACGGTAGAAAATGACCGGGTTCAGGTAGCCAAAGTCAAACCTGTCTTTCCTGCCAAAGACCACTCCTTCAAATAAACCCACATTCAGCCATTTCGTGAGGTTGATATCCAAATGATGCATGGCTGCGTATTTTTTCCCGATAAGCTTGTCTCCACCCGGAATTTGCGCTGAATGTAATTCCATGAACAGGTTCTGGTAGTTGAACTTCCAAATTCGTGTATTCAATTTCAGGAAAAGATTGTTGTTACCAAAATCGCTGAGAAATAAACTGCGATGGCCATTGCCGATAAAATTTTTATCATACCCAAACGCAACATCAATGTATTTGGTAACATTAAAAGTAAAATACCCCCTTGCATCAAAATAATCTACGCCACCCGGAGCTTTAAAACTTTTATACAAACCAGCGCCAGGTGTCGCCCGTCTGTCTGTGATCCATTGTTGCACATAAACCGGGTCGCGTTCCTGGTTGTCCGTGATATAAGCCGCAAACCCGATCTTGTTGGCGATTCTTCCTCGCAGGGTAAGGCCTCTTGTATTCAGGAAAAGGTTTTGGTCATTATCCTTTTCTTTGGAAACTACGTATTGGATAACAGGGTTGATCACCAGGTCAAAATCATTTACATGTACTTCATAGAGATTAGCAGGGCTGGTATAGAAATGTTTGAGAATGGGTCTTTTGCTTTTGTATGCAGCCTGCTCTTCCGCGGAAAGGTATTCCATGTTATTCAGGAAAAGCCTTTCAGCATTATACCCATCAACTTTGGAGAAATCAGCTTTATCAAACTTTTGTTCATAGCTATTCAGTCCATTGATAGCATATTTCCGTGAAAAAGGTTTTGTTTTGGAAAAATTCAATACTGAGTCTTTCTGTGCTTTTATCTCCAGCCTCTCCAATAGAATATTTGCTTTATCGCCCTGGGGCAAATAAGATGTTTGTGAAAACACGCAAACAGGAAAAAGAAAAAAAATCAGCGAAAATAAATACGCCAAACTTCTCTTTAGGGGCTGGGGGTTTTCTTTAAATTGCATAGTTATGGATTAATACGGTTAGCAAATTATGCAAATATATCTGATAAAAAATATACAAGTGATCAATGAAGGCAGGATTCAGGTTGCCGATGTGTTGATAAAGAATGGCAGGATAGAAAAAATCGGCCCGGGAATTTCATTAACCGGTACGAATATCATAGAGATCAATGGTGAAGGGAAATATCTTTTACCCGGCGCTATAGACGACCAGGTACATTTCCGGGAACCTGGGCTGACGCATAAAGCAACGATCTATACGGAATCAAAAGCGGCGGTAGCAGGCGGGGTTACCAGCTTTATGGAAATGCCCAACACCGTACCCAATGCCCTGACACAGGAATTGCTGGAAGATAAATACAAGATCGCTGCTGCTACCTCGTTGGCCAATTACTCATTTTATATGGGAACGGGTAACGATAATGCGGACGAGGTCTTAAAGACGAACGATAAAAGAAAAGATGTTTGCGGCATCAAGATATTCATGGGTTCCAGTACCGGCAATATGCTGGTGGACAATCCCAATACACTGGATAAGATCTTCCGTGAAAGCGAAATACTGATTGCTACACATTGCGAGGATGAAACGATCATCCGGCAGAACCTGCAAAAACTAAAAGCGACAGGCAAAGAATTGACAGCCGCCGACCACCCCATTATAAGAAATGAAGAAGCTTGTTATGAATCCTCCCTGTATGCTATACAGATAGCTAAGAAATATAACACCCGGCTGCATATTCTTCATATAAGTACAGAAAGGGAGCTACAGCTTTTTACCAATATGTTTCCGTTAAAAGACAAACGCATAACAGCGGAAGTATGCGTCCATCATTTGCACTTTACCAGTGATGATTATACCCGTCTTGGTAACCTGATCAAATGTAATCCTGCGATCAAAGCACCCAATAACAAAGAAGCATTGTGGAAGGCATTGCTGGATGATCGGCTTGATGTAATTGCCACTGACCATGCGCCACATACATGGGAAGAAAAGAACGAACCCTATGAAAAAGCCCATGCCGGTCTGCCACTGGTACAACATCCATTGTTATTAATGCTGCATTATTACAAGCAGGGAAAAATATCGCTCGAAAAGATAGTGGAGAAAATTAGCCACGCTGTAGCCAATTGTTTTGAAATAAAAGAACGGGGCTATATCCGCGAAGGCTATCATGCTGACCTGGTGATTGTGGATATGAATAAAAAAACAAAGGTTTCTAAAGAGAATATCCTGTATAAATGCGGATGGAGTCCATTGGAGGGCTTCGAATTTCCGGCAACTATCACACATACTTTTATAAACGGACATTTGATTTATGGAAATGGGATATGGAATGAATCAAAGAAAGGCGAAAGACTGAAATTTGACAGATAAAAACGTGAATGGTCAATGGTGAATAGTCAATAAAACCCGAAACCGCTATTTACCACTCACTATTCACCATTCACCAATATGCAGATAGACAAAACATCATTCAACGACATTTCGATCTTTCACACGGAAGAAGAGTTTTCCATTTTTCACAAACTGAATTTTACCCGTACTATTGGTGGTAAAGAGTGGTTGCGTAAGTTTTTTACCGAGCCGCATAGCGACCTGAAAAAAATTATTGGTACCCAGAAAGTGATCCGCACACTTATGGAACACGTGAATGACTGGCCTACTGACATTACCAATGGTACCGTGCTGGTGATGGACAAGTTCATGGATTATGGATTGGACCCGATCAGCCAGCACCAAACTGCTTTCAACAGTCTTTCTTATAAATTACTGCACAGCGCCGATTACTCCATGGTAAAATATTCCATTACCCATTTCGCTGATTTTTTCCGGGGGGTAAAAAATATCGTTAGCCTGCTGGAAGAACTTGACCTGCCACCCGGTATTAAAATTTATATTGACAGGATCACGCAAATACTGAAGCAGGCACCGCTTGCCGAACTTTCCCGCACAATAAAAAGCGAAACACTTACTCTAAGGCAAAACCTGTATTATGCTTACCATATACGCGGCAGGTATAAAACGAATACGCTGGAGCTGATTGATATTTACAGCCGGCTGGATGCATGGTACTCGATGGCGGTAGCGGTCAAAACATTTAATCTTTCTTTCCCTGAATTTATTGAACAGCAAACACCGCTGGTAGAAGCAAAAGGTCTCTATCATATTTTAATACCCCATCCTGTCCCTTATGACCTGCGAATGAACCCGGAGCATAATTTTCTTTTTCTTACCGGCGCAAATATGGCCGGGAAAAGCACACTCATCAAATCAGTGGGCTCCGCTGTATTCCTGGCGCATATTGGGATGGGTGTCCCTGCTGCCGGTATGAAACTCACTTTATTTGACGGCCTGCTCAGCAATATCAATGTAGTGGACAATATCGCCCGGGGCGAAAGTTTTTTCTTTAACGAAGTACAGCGGATAAAGAATACTATTGAAAAAATAAACAACGGGAAAAAGTGGCTGGTATTGATTGATGAATTGTTCAAAGGCACGAATGTGCAGGATGCCATGAAATGTTCTTTAACCGTTATCAAAGGATTGATCAAGATTAAAAACTCGTTGTTCATACTTTCTACTCACCTGTATGAGATTGGTGAAGAATTAAAAGCATTCCCCAATATTTCTTTTCGCTATTTTGAAACGGATGTTAAAGACGACCAGTTGGAATTCAGTTACCAGCTAAAAGAAGGTATAAGCAACGACAGGATCGGTTATGTTATCCTGAAAAGGGAGAAAGTGGTAGAGATGCTGGAGAAATTATAAGTCAAAACCATGATTTATAAGATTATTGGGACGAATGGGAATAAATCTTTGCTAATTTGAGCTTTATGCGAAAACAATTATTTATTCTTCCTCTACTATGCTTTTATATTGCCCTTCATTCACAAAGTAATATTGATGTACAGCATTATAAATTTGAAATTGAACTTTCTGATAAATCCGATACAATTTCATGCGTTGCCACAATTGATATAAAATTTCTTTCTGCATCTGATAGCGTTTCGTTGGACCTGGCCGGGCCGAAACAGCCCGGTAGCAAAGGAATGTTGATTTACACACAACATGACACAAGCCATCCCTTTATAGCAATAGTCAGGGGAGACAAGATAATTTTGGATCTTTCGGACACTGCAGAAGCTGGTGAAGAAAGGAGATTTACAATTCACTACTTTGGTGTTCCCGCTGACGGTTTAATCATTTCCCGAAATAAATATGGCAAAAGAACTTTTTTTTCCGAAACCTGGCCAAACAGTGCTCATAACTGGA
>JAATGJ010000116.1 GCA_015654695.1 Chitinophagales bacterium
TTCGATAAATAAAATACCCAGGTTCGCTTTAATGACCTCCTGGTATCTTTCTTGCTTGTTGCTGTACTCCCGGAAAATATACTCCAGTATAGTAAATAACTTTTTGAAGCCATTGGCAGTAAGCCGGTAAAAGTTTATAGTACCGGTCTTGCGTAATAGCTGATTTAATGACTTGTCATGCGGATAATAGAAATCAGTTTTAAATTGTACCAGGTATCCTGTACTCCCTGAATTGAGTAATAGCTGGTGTACCTGGCCAGGACTCATGAAGAAAACGGCATTGTCACCAACTTCGTACGATGTAAAGTCTATCTCATGATTGCCTGTTCCTTTTTTCAAAGCGAGAATATAGAAAAAATCATGCCTGTGAAGTTCCTGCACCATGTCTTTTCCTGCAAGCAGCTCCCGAATATCCCGTATGCTAAAGCTCTCCAAAAAAACCGGCTCTTTCTGGGTTGCATTAATATATCTGGTGGGGATTTTTTTCATTTTAGTTTAAATACTGCTATATCAATACCGGGTTTTAAATCCAGGTTTTTCTACATAGAAATGAAACCGAGGTCTCTAAGCTTGTAACAATAAAAAGGCGGAATACAGCTAAGGTTTGACATTGTCTGCGTTTTGATGACGGGAACAATGCCTGTTGTCAGCAGTTTCTTATCGTACTTTTTCAAATATATATTGGTCAATAATTGTGTAGTATGAAAAATATTCTCCTTTCTTTACGTTTTCAATTACCTTAGGATAATTCAATATTAAATATCCTTTTTCGTCAAGCCCCAATTGAGAAATCCCTGCACCGGATTTGAAAAGTTTATATAACATTAAAAAGCGTTTATTTTCTATTTTATATTTGGAGGAAATCTCTTTTTTGAAGCTTGTCTTGCCCGCTTCTCTTACAAAAAGTTTGAATTGATTGTCAGTAAAAACAGCAAAAGCTTCATCATTACTTTTGTCATCAAGCAATGTATCTGCCAGCCGGTAATAGGTCCTGGTGGGTATATAAACAGAGTCGTTAAACCGGGCAGAACGAAAAGTAAGCATTCTCCATGTTCCTGTTAAATTATTATCATTACTTATAATTGTAGTTGTGTCAAGTTGGGCATGCGGCATTATTGAATTGGGTGTAAATGATGACACGATTCCATTGTTATTATAGCTTAATGCCGCCTGGGTTTTCCTTAACGCCGGTGTTAAATAAGAATAGTATAGATCATAATCATTGTCCCATAACGGGTATTCCAGCCGGGGCCTCAAAATCTTATAATCCAAAGGAAAATTTACTGACGTTTTTTGAGTTAATGCTAATTGCTCAAACTCTTTCTCCTGCGAATAAATGCCTGTAGAAAAAGTTATGATAAAAGTCATTATTAAAATGTACTTGTATTTCTTTATCATTTAAAATATGCGTTTTGGGATGGCTGCCAACCTGTGTATTGCCGAATATACGAACATATTTATTTTTTATTCCTTAATACTGCAGGTATGATTTTCAGTTTGATAGATATGTTTATGAAAGAATCTAATTAGCGGTGAGAACCGCTTTTCTGTACACTTAACTGCCCGAAACCCGCCTGCGAATATTATTATGGTACACTTATTTGAAAAAAAACCACCTGTTGGACGTATGTGCCTTCTTAGTTCAGTTCGACAATGCTAAGAGTAATGAAAATATAGCCAGGAGTATTGTTGCAGGGGTAAACAGCCTTTGTTCAAGTTTATTTTTTGAAATCGCATTTCCCAATGTGTTCAATAAAAACAAGCCCGTCATAAGCCATAATATATACGTTACTATTTTCTTTGGCATATCAATTGTCAGGAAATTCGCCTGTACCAAAACCACAATAACAAATAATGAGTTTATAAGGATTGAGAAAATTTCAAAACGATACATTTCTTTATCTGTTTTTAATCTGCCACCCCAGATAAGATTGTATGGAATTATCTTTATCAGGATAGTGAAATGCAATAAAAGAAACAGTGAGAGTAAAATTAAAAGTCCAAGTTGCGCTATAGTTATCATATGTCTGAAAGGTAAGGTTAATTATCATTACGTGGTTGCCTTGGCAAGTATAGCAGGTCGCTGAAAGTCATGAAACTGTTCTATGTGGTGTTTGAAGCTGTGGCAATGCACCCAATGTGTGTATTAGAGATATACGAGCATATTTATTTTCAATTCAACGACGAGTGGATATATGCACACAAAACTATCTGACACTCGCTGGTAAACGTTTCTTATAGAGTACTCGTTTGGGAAGAGATACTACCACGGGCCAGTCTGCTTAACTTGATAAAACCGATAGCCGTTAAACCGAAAAAGACCTTGCCCTGTGCCCCACCACATATTTCCTGACTTGTCCTGATACATACTTTGAACACAGCAGCTTAAGCCGTTAGCAGATGTAAACACGGTAAACGCTTTTGGATTTGGTAAGGGAACAGAAGGGTCAAATCTAGTAGTACTGCCCCGGGTTGTAACCCAAATTATACCTGATTGTTCTATATATACGCCCCAAAATTCAGTTCCCCCTAGTCCGTCTTTGGCAGTATATTCCGTTAAAGTTTTTCCATCATATTTGCAAATGCCGTTTTTCATAGTAAACCAAATATTTCCAGCTTTATCTTCTGCTATACCTCCCGCATAGTTCTCTCCCAAACCTTCTTTTTCTGCAATATGGGTAATTGTTTTTCCATTATAGCGAAAGACACCATTTTTAGAAGAAGCAAACCAAATGTTTCCACTTTTGTCTTCCATTATACCCGCAACATTTATGGAGGAAAGCTGTTTAAATAACGAAAAACTTTGGCCACCTTTACTATCGGCAGATGAGTCATATTGGAAAACGCCGCCATGTGTGCCTACCCAAATAGTACCCGATTTATCAACAAGGATGCTTTTTCGGCTTATATCTATATGGCCCAGGCCGTCTTTTTGATTATAATTTCTAAAGGTTTTTCCATCATATTTATAAACGCCCTGGTCAGTCCCAAACCAAAGATTACCATTTTTATCTTCATTAATAGCATAAACCGTGTTGTTGATAAAACCATCAGGACGGGAAAAGTAGGTCAGCGTTTTTACATCATATCTCGCTACGCCTTCGCCTATGGTGCCAAACCATAAATTCCCTTTCGAATCCTGAAAAATACTCCGGATATATTGACTGACTAAGGTAGTGTCATTATCAGGAGCCAAAGCAACTGCCTTAAAGTTTCTTATAACTGCCGGACTTGGTTTGAAAGTATTGGGGTCTTTAAGAGTGTTTGTTTTTTCTTGTCCGCAGCACGAAGTAAAAATTGTCAAAAAGCTAAAAAGTAATATTTTGTTCAATGTCATAATTACAACTTTTACTGGAAAGTCAATCTTCAATTCCAGAAGATTATCTGTTTTATTGATTATCCGAGTCCAAAACACAGCATAAACATATACCTCGCCGTTAGAGTCAGTGTATTTTATTCTACCTCTTGGGAAGCTGTTTTGTATTATTAGGCGCTTACCGATAGAATCAGCATACTCATACTTAGAGTAAATATTAGGTTCGTTAGATCCGGGGGAAGTGACTATGTCTTTGGTTTCGGACTTGATATTATCTTTTGGTATGGTTGTTTGGCTTTGTCCACAGGAGGTGAGAAAAACAGGCATTAAGAACAGAGCAAATAATTTTACGAGTTTTTCATCTTTTATTTATCTTTTACTATCAGGCAAGTTTACCTATAAAAAAACTAAGTCCGGTTGTCTATGCCGAAAAACTGTTGTCTTAGTTAAAGTCCACCGGGGCAAAAAAACTAAACCCTATCCGCCACTTGAGGTAATTTTAAACAACGTATGAATGTTAACCTGGGTTTTTCAACATCCTACATTTCTTGGTATGGCATAAATCACGTTGCCTGGAACAGATAAATTGAACACCTTATCTTCTATAGAAGGAAAACGCCACTACATTAATCCTTAAATCGATCATTAATCTGTTTCAAAAACAGTTCATAGTAGTCCGACTCAATTTTTAAACCATTAAATTTTGCTGAAGCTAATTCTGCCTTAGCCTTTGACAATTCCCTTTTCAATTTCTTAGAAAGCTTCTTATTCACTTCACCATTATCACGCATTCGCGATAAAGTTTTATCAAAATAATCCCGCATGGCCACCAAAGAAGTAAATTCATGCGAAACGTTATGATAAGGCGATGTAGAATTATAAATCGTTCCGGTCCTGATTGCTTTAGCAAGTCCGGCTTTGGTTGGGCCGTTAGGTTCGCGTGGGACAACATCTATAGCTTTTACCGAATCCACAGTTCCTGTATAAACGGAATCTGTACTGCTTTGGGCGGAGCAAAAAAATCCTGTTGTCACCATCATCAATATCATTATACTTTTTTTCATCTTTTTTAGTTTTTTTGAGCATGCGCACAAGAAATCATATCCGCCACCTGCGGTAATTTTAAACAA
>JAATGJ010000111.1 GCA_015654695.1 Chitinophagales bacterium
CTTTAGTCGAAGCATTCCTGATCCGCAACCATGTTGAATATTAGATTAAAGTTTGTAAGAATTTCAATATAGATTATATGGAAGTAAGCGACGGATCGGTTACCATACCTCATGCTGAAAAATGCGGCTATATTGAAAAATTGACAAAGCATGGTACGGTGCTCAGTGAAGTTGGCAGTAAGGATGCAGCGCATATCATACCTCCTTATAAATGGATAGAACTGATGCGTGCTGAACTCAATGCCGGATCAACTTATGTAATCGCAGAAGCGAGGGAAGCAGGCAATGTAGGGATCTATCGTGGGTCAGGGGAAGTGAGAGAAGGACTGGTACAGGAAATACTTACACAAATACCCGGGGAAAAAATAATCTGGGAAGCTCCTCAAAAAGCACAGCAACTTTATTTTATTGAATTGCTGGGTTGTAATGTAAACCTTGGAAATATCGCCCCCACTGAAGTTATTCCCCTTGAAACAATGCGACTTGGTCTTCGCGGGGATACATTTGATTTATTTCTTGATAAAAAAGAAGCCTGATGAAGTTGTTCGGACTGATCGGTTATCCGCTATCTCATTCTTTTTCTAAAAAATATTTTACAGAAAAATTTGAGAAGGAGGGGATAAGTGATTGCAGGTACGAGCTTTTTTCCATCGCCGCTATTGAGGAACTTAAGAATGTACTTGATCAGCATCCTGAACTTTGCGGGTTAAATGTTACTATTCCTTACAAACAACAGGTGATATCATTTTTAGATGAAACCGACGATGTTGTCAGAAAAATAAAAGCCTGTAATTGTATTAGTATTAAAGAGGGTAAGCTCAAAGGCTATAATACAGATGTTACCGGGTTTGAACGGGCCTTACAGGAGAAACTTAAACCACAGCACACTTCCGCTTTGATATTAGGTACCGGGGGCGCTGCAAAAGCTGTTGAGTTTGTTTTGCAAAAACTGGGAATAGGATTTACCTATGTTTCCCGTAAGCCAACCGTAAATAATTATTCTTACGAAATGCTTACTCCCGCTATTATGGCTGATCACCTGCTGATCATTAATACAACACCATTAGGAATGTATCCTGCAGTCAACGAAGCACCACCTGTTCCTTACGAGGCATTAACTCCCGGTCATTATCTTTTTGATCTTGTTTATAATCCTGAAAAAACCTTATTCCTGCAAAAAGGAGAGGAGAGGGGAACTGCTATAAAGAATGGATATGAAATGCTGCAGATACAGGCAGAAGAAAGCTGGAGAATATGGGATGAATAAACAATTCTTAATATGCAATGGCCAATACAACGTAAAGATTCTGATTGATTATTACCAGTTACCACCTATTGCAGCTTTTTTCTCGCTTCCTCAGGTATTGCCACTATCTTTTTATTTTTATAGTCATAGCAAACCATCCCGGTTTTAGCTGCAGCAACGAGTGTTTTTTTCCCGGATATTTCTTTTTCTAATTTATAAAAGACATCGAAGCTTACTTTACTTAGATTGGCAACGGTCACTGAAGCCATCACGATATCCCCATAAAACAATTCACTTTTAAATTCTATCCCCACATCAGCCATAATCATCCCGGCACCGGCAAAATCCGTTTCAGTATAACCATGGCTTTTCAGAAACTGTATCCTTGCTTCATGAATGAGGCTTAGTATAGTATCATTGCCTGCATGTCCGCCATAATTAATATCAGTGATACGAACAGCAATAGAAGTGGTGAAAACAAAATGATCAGGCAGGTCAATTTTTATTCTTGACATCTAATAGTGTTTTGCAATAAAATTAGGGTAAAAGGAGGTTAAAGCTCATTCTCATCTAACGAACTGACAAGACTGAGGATGTCCATAAAATTACCCGGTGCGGGTGCCACAGGAGAGGCCGCTATCTTTTCCTGCCACTTTTTCAACTGATCCTTACATTCATCGTCCTGCTCTTCACCGGCAACACAGCAAACGATATTACCCAGTTTTTTTGACATACGGACGATGCCGTTAGGAGTCATCAGCATAATATAACGTTCTGCCAGGTTGGGCGTATGTTCGTTATAAGCATAAATTGCTTCGGCAGGTTCTATGTAATCTGAAATCTGATAGTTATTCTTTGTTCTTTTTATTCGGGGGGCTTTTACCTCATCAGTGGTTGCTGTGTAAGTATTGGATTCTTCCGGTTGAACGTTTTCTTTCGGCGTATTCTTATCCGCAATATTATTTTCGTTAGGTTCTGCTATATTCTCATTAGCAGGTACAAGGTTTTTCGTATTTACCAGTTCTTCTGAACCTGATTTACTACCAGTCCATTTTACAATACCAAAAGTAATGATACCGATAACCACAACAGCGGCAGCATAGCGAAACAAGGGAAAACTTTTGCGGGGCATTGGAACCACTTTAGCATGTTCCTCATCTAATGAGTTTATTATTTTATCCCAGGCGGATGCAGGAGGTGTAGCTTCTGTATTATACAGCTTAGCTGGAAACTCATTGTCTATATGTGATTCATCCAAAGCAGCAGTAATCTTCTCCCAGGCATTTTGGGGAGGAGCTACCTCGTAATTATACATTTTATTTTGTAAGCTGCTCATGGTTTTGTTCTCACCTCATTATTCTGTTCCATAAATTTTTTAACCATATCCTGTAATATCACCTTCGCTCTTGATAGCTGGGACTTGCTGGTCCCCTCACTTATCCCAAGTATATCGCCGATCTCTTTATGTGTGTAGCCTTCCACTACATACATATTGAATACGGTTCTGTAGCCGGGTGACAACTGCCTTACCAGGTCAAGGATATCTTTTTCAGCTAAATTGTCTAATACCGAGATACCTTTCCCTTCTATCGTATTCTCTTCTCTTTCTGTCACAGGCTGCAGGTAACGTTTGCGGCGGAAATGCTCAATAGCGGTATTAACAAAAATCCTGCGTATCCAGCCCTCAAACGATCCTTCACTCCGGAAGCTATCCAGCTTTTTAAAGATCTTAATAAAACCTTCCTGTAATATATCTTCTGCTTCTTCAGAACTGCCGGCGTAGCGGAGACAAACTGCGTACATGCGGGGAGAAAAACGACGATACAACTCTTCCTGCATGCGGCGGTTGCCGTCAATGCATCCACTTATTAGGTCGTGTTCGGAGATGGTATGGTTGCGTTCGGCGTTCAAATTTTTTTTATTGTTTCTAAAGTATTCAAAAATACTACCAGTTTTTCAGTTGCTTTCTTCCGGTGACTAAACACGGTCTTTTCTTCCATATTCATTTGCCCGAATGTTTTGCCTGATCCGTCCGGGATAAAAACCGGGTCATAGCCGAATCCACCTGTTCCTTTTCTTTCATTTATTATCCGCCCTTCACATACCCCTTCAAAGAGAGTTTCATTACCATCAATAATAAGAGAGATTACAGTCCGGAACCTTGCGGCTCTATCAGGTTTGCCCTGTAGATTTTGCAAAAGCTTATCAATATTCTTATCAAAGGACCTGTCATCGCCGGCATAGCGGGCACTTTTTACCCCGGGTTCGCCATTCAGAGCGGTTACTTCAAGACCAGTATCCTCACTGAAGCATCCGGTAGCTACCGGGTTTGTTCTTGTCAATTCGTAAATAACTCTTGATTTTTCCGAAGCATTTGCTTCCAGCGTATCATGAGGCTCAGGAATATCAATATCAATACCCGCTTCTTGCAATGTAATTACCCGGAAGGAATCGCCGACAATAGCATTTACTTCATCTGCTTTATGTTGGTTATTGGTGGCGAAGATCAGTTTCATAATGACAAAGTAAAGGGAAAACATCAAATAGCAAAGATGCGGCGCAGGCAAACCCACAATTTACTTTTCACTAATTCATCTTTTTTGCAATCAATTAATGCGGGTGCATATAAGAAAGTAGCATGGGCAACGGGTTGTACCTGGAAATAAGGAAAGCTAACCGGCAGACCGAAAGTAAGCGGGTCAACTCCAAATAAAAAGATGATGCGGCTTGTAAATTTTACCAGCAGCTCTTTGTAGCTTATTTCATTATAATTGTTCCTGTTTATTATCGCCACATCGGCTAAACTTAGTTTGCAGGCAGTAAGCATACTGGTTAAAAAAGTGAGTTCTTCGTCAGGCATATAGACGGCGTCATTGTAATCAACGACAATGAGTATCTTCTTTTGGTTTTCTCCAAGGTATTTCCATTGATCATTTGTCTCTGTCGCAACTACAGGCTTAACCTTTACAGGCGTTTCGTTCGTATCAATAAGAGCAGAACGGTAGAGATCTGCTATTGTTGATGGCGGTAGGTGAATATGATTCAAATCCATAATTATTATCGAATAGTAGTTATTTACAGGTTGTGGCGAATTAAATTAACGTAATAAGAAATATAACGCCAACCCTATTAATATGATGCCAAGGTAAACGCGGTGTATTTTACCCCCTTTTCCGTCAATATTAATTTCCTTTCCTATCATTTTATCTTTGATAGTTGGTTTTTTAATTGCGCTATAAAGGATTAATGCGCCGGTAATAAAAAAGCCAAATATGATCAGAGAACTAATAATCTGATTTAACATGACTATTCTTCTTAATTACACACTAATTAGTATTCGCTTTTTTTCGTTTCTTTGACGCTTCAAAAGTAAACTTTTATGACGGTAGCTTTGGATATTTCAGTTACAAAGGCAGAAAGAAGCAAATTAGAGGATATCAACCTGGAGAATATTCCTTTTGGTAAATATTTCACCGACCACATGCTGGAAGCCGACTATGAGAATGGATCGTGGAAGAATGTTGAGATCAAGCCATACCAACCATTGCTTTTAGCGCCTTCGCTGGCGGCATTGCATTATGGCCAGGCCATTTTTGAAGGGATCAAAGCTTATAAGGACGAAAATGATAATGCATTCATATTTCGTCCTTCGGACAACTTCAGAAGATTCAATAAATCAGCGGAGCGTATGAATATGCCGGTGGTTCCTGAAGAAATATTTATAGAAGGTATGAATAAGCTTATTGCACTCGATAAAAATTGGATACCCGCTAAAAAAGACCATTCCCTTTATGTCAGGCCGGTGATGTTCTCTACCGATGATATGCTGGGAGTAAGGCCATCAGACAATTATAAATTTCTGATCATTCTTAGCCCAACAGGACCTTATTTTGTTGAGCCCATGAAAATATTGGTAGAAGAAAATTTCACCCGTGCTGCACCTGGAGGCGTTGGATTTTCTAAGAATGCCGGTAACTATGGAGGAAGTATGCTGGCAGCCACGTCGGCTAAAAAAATGGGGTTCGATCAGGTACTCTGGACGGATGCTTTTGAACATAAATGGCTGCAGGAAGTGGGGATGATGAATGTGTTCTTTATAATTGATAATATAGCTGTCACTCCTTCTTTGGAAGAAGGCACTATCCTGGAAGGGGTGACACGTGACAGCGTTATAACAGGATTAAAAGAAATGGGTATTCCAGTATCTGAAAGAAAGATCAGTATTGATGAGCTGGTAGCAGCTTATAAGGATGGTAAGGTTTCCGAAGTGTTTGGAACGGGTACCGCGGCTGTGATAGCACCCATAAAGGAATTGAATTACAAGGGGTTTTCCATGAAATTCAATACTGACAATTACAAAATATCCCAATCGCTTAAAACCTGGCTGAATGATATCCGGGAAGGAAAATTGGAAGACAAATATGGATGGATGTGGAAAGTTGGTTAATAGGCTGAAAAGGTGAGAGGTTACCCGTGTTTTCTGTTATCAGCTGTTAACCAGTTGACTTGTAAACATACCTGAATAAATAATTTTCTCAAATAGCTTTCAGGTTATTTTGCGTTCTGCCCTCAACCCCATACCTTTGCCCTCCCAAAAATAAAAGGTTCATAATGCCTACTATTCAACAATTAGTTCGTAAAGGAAGACAAATTATCAGGGCGAAAAGTAAATCCAGGGCTTTGGATAGCTGTCCGCAGCGCCGTGGTGTATGTACCCGTGTCTATACCACCACTCCCAAGAAACCTAACTCTGCCCTGCGTAAAGTCGCCAAGGTTCGCTTAACCAATAAAATAGAAGTTATCGCTTATATTCCGGGTGAAGGACACAATTTACAGGAACACTCAATCGTACTGATTCGTGGTGGTCGTGTGAAAGATCTTCCGGGTGTACGTTACCACATCGTTCGCGGTTCTTTGGATACTGCCGGTGTTAAGGATCGTAAGCAGAGCCGTTCTAAGTACGGTACGAAGAAAGAAAAAGCAAAGAAATAAGTTAATCAGTAATATAATTTCAAGACATGCGTAAAGCACAAGCAAAAAAACTCCCTTTAGCACCAGACCCAAAATTTAATGACAAACTGGTTACCCGTTTTGTCAATAACCTGATGTGGGAAGGAAAGAAAAGCGGGGCATTTAATATTTTTTATGATGCTTTGGATAAAGTAGCCAAACAAACCAATGAAGATGGCTATGAAATATGGAAAAGAGCATTGGCGAATGTTACTCCCGGAGTAGAAGTTCGCAGCCGACGTATCGGTGGAGCTACTTTCCAGATCCCCGCTGAGGTTCGTCCTGACAGGAAGATATCTCTCAGCATTAAATGGCTGATCCGTTATAGCCGTGACAGGAATGGCCGTAGCATGGCTGATAAATTAGCCGGAGAAATAGTAGCAGCCAGCAAAGGTGAAGGCGCTGCTTTCAAGAAAAAAGAAGATACACACCGTATGGCTGAAGCCAATAAAGCTTTTGCCCACTTCAGGTTGTAAAAGATACAAGAACAACAATCCTCATAACCATTCCCGCTTTAGGCAGGAGTGGTTTTTTCGTTTTTGGAAATACTTGCTGACGTGAAGATTTTGGTATAATAAAATGTCCCGTCAAGGTATAGCCTGAACGGGACATTCTGATATTTTAAATCAGCGATGATGATTGTCTTAAGAAGGATTCTCTTCTGATTCCTTTTCTTCGGGCACCCAGGTATCAGTTTCTACTGTTTCAATAATTACCGGTTCTTCGGTAATGATAATTGTTTCTTCTACGATAAACGGTATCGGCTCCGGTTGCTTTACTGGTTTAGGTTTGGAAGCAGGTTTTGCTTTTTTAACCGGAACAATTTTCTTTACAGGAGCTGCTTTTTTAGGTGCGGGTTTCTTTATGGCTTTTTTAACCGCCTTCTTTGCTACCTTCTTTTTCGGAGCCGCTTTCTTTTTGGCGGCTACTTTTTTCTTTACCACTTTCTTCGCTGGTTTCTTAGCCACTTTCTTTTTTGGAGCGGCTTTCTTTTTGGCTGCAACCTTTTTCTTTATGACTTTTTTGGCTGCTTTCTTTTTTGCTGGCTTTGCTTTCTTTTTTACGGGCATACAATAAGATTTGGAGGTTTAAAATCTAAATGAATTTTTTATGGGGAGTTGAAATTACAATGATTCATATTCAATAACAATTTACAGGGAAGTTATTTTTAAAAAACTTATGCAGGTGTACGCCGTTTATCAAATATTGCTTTACCATCATGACTGCGAAAGTTATTTTTAGAATACAACATAACGCAATTGTCCAATTGTAAAACGGCTATTATGACAAGAGTTTTTATTTCACTTCCTTTTGCTGGCATTGGATATGTTAGCCATATCCCAAAAGAATTATGTCATCAGTGATGTAACCGACATACCGATGAACTCAGGCAAAAGCATGTCACATCAAACTGTTGTGCTTCTTATCTGTTGTTCCAGTCGCCGGGAAAGTTTCAAGACCGTTTTCTTCCAAATTCTACAGTTTTTTTTCACTGTTTTCCCCTACCTTTGCGCCGCCATAAGGGAAAACTATAGGTGGCTTTTGATGAGTGTGATCCGGGTTTTTCTTCATGTGGCAGTATATGAGAGTCTAATCTACCATATCAGCTATTTGCTCCCTTACTCCGTCCGGGATGTTTGATAAAGCTGGTAATTCCCAATAAAAAATTTCATAGCGGTCAAAACGCTGAATAACCCGCCTGATGGCGGAAGGGACGATAAGCAGAGAACAGATAACGACAAAGAAATTAAAAAAATAAAAATCAATAATTAACAAGAGGGGATTGCTTAAGCTTCGCCTCGCAACTCAAATCAAATAGTCATGGCAGACTTAAAATTTCAGAGAAACTTTGGTATTGCGGCTCACATTGATGCCGGTAAGACCACTACGACGGAACGTATCCTCCGTTACACCGGTATGATCCATAAGATCGGGGAAGTACATGATGGCGCTGCTACCACCGACTGGATGGAGCAGGAAAAAGAAAGAGGTATTACTATTACTTCCGCAGCCGTTAGCTGTCAATGGAATTTTCCAACTGTTTTGGGTAAGGTTACGCCTGATACGAAGAAATACGGCTTCAACATCATTGACACTCCTGGTCACGTTGACTTCACAGTAGAAGTTGAACGTTCTATGCGTGTATTGGATGGCCTGATCGCTTTGTTCTCCGCTGTAGATGGTGTAGAACCTCAGTCTGAAACCGTTTGGCGCCAGGCTAATCGTTATAATGTACCCCGTATTGGTTTTGTAAATAAAATGGACCGTGCAGGCGCTGACTTCCTGAATGTAGTGAAGCAGGTAAAAGAAATGCTGGGTTCAAAAGCGGTTCCGCTTCAATTGCCCATAGGAGCTGAAGATGATTTCATCGGCGTGGTGGATCTTAGTAAAATGAAAGGTATCATCTGGCATATGGAAACAGAAGGCATGACCTTTGATGAAATAGAAGTACCTGCTGATATGCTGGAAGAAGCAAAAGAATGGAGAGCAAGCTTAGTGGAAGCTGTAGCTGAATATGATGATAAATTGATGGAGAAATTCTTTGAAGATCCCAACAGTATCACCGAGGATGAAATGCATGAAGCCATCCGTAAGGCAACGATAGACCTTAGTATCGTTCCGATGATGTGCGGTTCTTCGTTTAAGAATAAAGGTGTACAAACTGCATTGGATGCTGTTTGCCGCTACTTACCCAGTCCGATTGATATTGAACCTGTAGAAGGGATCAACCCGGATACTGGTGAAATGGAAAAACGTAAACCAGATGCAAAAGAACCATTTGCTGCTTTGGCTTTTAAGATCATGACTGATCCGTTTGTAGGACGTTTGGCATTCTTCCGGGTCTATTCCGGTCACCTGGATGCAGGTTCTTATGTTTTGAACGTAAGAAGCGGTAAGAAAGAACGTATCAGTCGTATCATGAAGATGTTTGCCAATAAGCAAAATCCAATTGATTCTATTGAAGCAGGAGATATTGGTGCTGCGGTGGGCTTTAAAGAAATTAAAACCGGTGATACATTGTGCCATGAAGATTACCCGATAACGTTGGAGAACATGTTCATCCCTGAACCTGTTATCTCTGTTGCGATAGAGCCGAAGACACAGGCTGATGTTGATAAAATGGGAATGGCTATTTCCAAGCTCGTAGAAGAAGATCCAACCCTGCGGGTAAGGACAGATGAGGAAACGGGCCAGACCATTCTTTCCGGTATGGGTGAGCTTCACCTGGAGATCATTATTGATCGTATGAAAAGAGAATTTAAAGTAGAGGTAAACCAGGGTGCGCCGCAGGTGGCTTACAAAGAAGCATTTAATGCTACTGTTGAACACCGTGAGACATTGAAAAAGCAAACCGGTGGTCGTGGTAAGTTCGCTGATATCGTTTTCAGTCTTGGTCCGGTTGACGCAGAATGGAAAGCAGAAAACCCGGATAAACATTACCAGTTTGTGAACGATCTTTTCGGTGGATCTATTCCACGGGAGTTTGTTCCGGCTATTCAAAAAGGTTTTGAAACTTCCATGACCACTGGTGTATTGGCCAGCTACCCGGTGGACAATATGAAGATTCGTGTGTATGACGGTAGTTTCCACGCTGTTGACTCTGATTCTATGTCTTTTGAACTTTGTGCCAAAGCGGGGTTCCGTGAAGCTGCTAGAAAAGCGAAGCCAGTATTACTGGAACCGATCATGAAGGTAGAAGTGATAACTCCGGCTTTATATATGGGTGATGTGACAGGTGACCTTAACCGTCGTCGTGGTATGCTGGAAGGTATGGATAACCGTGCCGGGGCCGAAGTAATAAAAGCTAAAGTACCCCTGAGCGAAATGTTTGGCTATGTAACGCAGCTTCGTTCGTTGAGCTCTGGCCGTGCATCGAGCACCATGGAATTCTCTCATTACAATCCCGCACCAACGAATATCGCTGAAGAGGTGATAGCAAAGGTGAAAGGTAAAGTAAGTGCTTAACCAGAAATAGTTATTTTCAACACAGCCCGGCAAAAGTAGTTGCCGGGCTTTTTTATGCTTTTTTCACTAAGATGTTAAAAATATTAATCAATATCAGGTAAATATACGATGTGTGGCATCGTATTTGCTACCAAATGGCAGAACTCCGTTTTTAAAATCTTTTCTCAATTCTATAAGGCCGTGGGCCATTTTATGAAAAACACAACGTCTAAGGTTAAGGGCTCATTCATGGGCTCTTTTTTTATGCCTGCAACTCTGGCCTAAACCCAGTTCAGCTTAATATTTTTGATACCCCTGTTCTTCATTTCCTGTTTTATCCATTCCAGTTCTTTAGCCTGGGAAGGGATTTTTGTCTCATGCGTTTCTACATACATCCGGTCAAAAAGCTTATATGCGTCAGTGGCGATCACTTTTTTTAATATTTCAATTTCGGCGCCTTCTACATCTAATTTTACCAGGTCAATTTTTTTCCCGCTGTTCTGTATATAACTAACCAGGTCAATCACCTCAATGGACTGCGCTTTTTCTGTATTTATATTTATTTTGCCGGCGATAATAGAAGAACCTACCGTAAAACTGGCTTCATTCCCCTTTGAATCTTCATGGGAAAATAGTTGGATAATAGCATCCTTATCCCATACACCCTTTCGGACACAGGTAATATTCTTTCTGCTTCTACAGCGGTGTAAAAGCTTTTGATATGCTACCGGGTCAGGCTCAAAAGCAATGACTGTTGCACCGGTCAGGGAAAACAGCTTTGCAATATGGCCGACATTGGCACCGCAGTCCAGGACAATTGACCCCCCTCCAAGCCTAAAAAGATCAGGTATCAGTTTGAAGTAACTGATACCTATAGCTCCTGCATTAAGTATCTTTCTTTTTATCAAAGCCCGTCTCATATCAGAATATTTATAAAGTGACTTGTCTCGTTTACGGATACAAAGTTTTATTTAGTTGATGGATTAACGGGGAATATCTTTTTAAATATAAAGATGGCTCCGAATAATGAAGTAAAGAGCGTAACACAATAAAATAAAAGGCTGATGATAATGGCTGTATGTTCATTCAATCCAAAATATATTGCTCCTTTATAAAAGACAAGTTCCCGGATACCGAGACCACCGCCAATAGTCAGTGGCAATACACCCGCAACGGACGCTATTAAAAAGATAAAGACATATTCTGTTTGTCCATTTTGAATATGAAGTGCATATATAATGGCGTAGATACAAATTACCATAAGAGACTGTACGGCTAATCCCAGGAAAAACGTAGGCCAGAACCCAGGGAGAAAGTCAGTAAAATACCGCCTGACAATAAAGTATAAAATAAAAACCGAGGCAAGTGCTGCTATAACAAGCAATGCGATATAGACTTTATTATCCAGTGTAAAAAAAGAATAAAGAGCCAATATTAACCCAAGCCCCAGCAAGCCACTAAACCTGTCCAGTAAAACAGCAGTGGTAGTTTTCCTGTAAGAGATATTAAATTGTTTGGAAAGAACGATCACTTTATAAGCATCGCCGGTAACAGATCCCGGCAGGAATAAATTATAAAACATGCCCAGCCAGAAGAGTTTCAGGTTTTCTTTTTCCTTTAAAAAAAGAGAAATGTTTTTGAAGTAAATATTCAGCCGGTAGGATGCGATGATCTTTGAAAGAATAAATACGCCAACGGCTACGGCAAGAAAGAGCCAATTGGTATTTACCAGTACTTGTCCAAGTTCAGTAAAATTTATTTTGGAAGACACATACCACAGGCAGACTATTGTTACTGCAATCTTCAGCAGTAGCTTTAATATTTTAACTGATTGTAAGACTGACCTGGGCTTTTCTTCCATAAATTGTTGCAAGTAAACCCAAATAGGTGATAAAAAGAATTCGGATTATTTTCAAAGTTGATCGAAACAGCAGCCTCTTAAGGGTATATTTATCTGATAAGGCTGGAAATGCTAATAAATTTTTCAGTTAATCTGGCAAATTCTCTATTAGTTCAGGGTTATTACAGTCATGCGACTGCACTTTTTATTGACAGAGCAGAAAATAGGGGGGACTTAATAAAAAGTTTCTCAAAACTTTGTTCGTTTAGTATCAGCCCCCTACCTTTGCACTCCCAAAAGAAAATTGGGATTTTACACATGTCTCAGCGAATCAGAATCAAATTACAGTCTTACGATCACAACCTGGTAGACAAATCTGCAGAGAAGATCGTAAAAACAGTTCGCAGCACCGGTGCTGTAGTTACAGGACCTATTCCTTTGCCTACACGCAGAAAGATATTTACCGTGTTGCGTTCACCACACGTAAACAAGAAGAGCCGTGAGCAGTTCCAGTTAGCTACGCATAAGCGTTTGCTGGATATCTACACGTCTTCAAGCCGTACTGTTGATGCGCTGAGCAAACTGGATCTTCCAAGTGGTGTAGAAGTTGAGATCAAAGCGTAGAAACGGAGGTGTAAAACCTCTTTAGTTCTTATAAATTAAAAATGCTATCTCTCAAAAATACCTCCCTTCATAAGGACAGGTAATAGAAAAGAGCTCTGGCGCATTAACATAAAACAAGCCATTCAGGGTTTGTTTACTACCGGTACTTCCGAGAAAAAGGAAAAGGTCGGTGGCAAACGGGGATTGAAACGCCTTGACTCGTGTCTCACGAATCACCTACCAGCGATGTCCCAATAATCCTGCAGGCATAAATTGTACATACAATGAAAGGTATTATTGGTAAAAAGCTTGGTATGACCAGCATCTTCGATCCCACAGGCAAACAGACAGCCTGCACGATCATTGAAGCAGGTCCCTGTGTAGTTACCCAGGTCAAAACGAAAGATTCTGACGGTTACAATGCACTTTCGCTCTCTTTCGGCGATAAAAAAGAAAAGCACTCCGCTAACTCTGAGATCAACCACTTCGCAAAAGCTCAGACCTCTCCCAAGAAATTTACAAAAGAATTCCGCGATTATTCCATTGATAAAAATATTGGTGAAACCATTACTGTTGACATTTTCGCCGAAGGCGATAAAGTAGAAGTAGTGGGTACAACTAAGGGTAAAGGTTTCCAGGGTGTTGTTAAACGCCACGGGTTCCATGGTGTGGGTCAGCAGTCGCATGGCCAGCATGACCGTCAAAGAGCTCCGGGTTCACTTGGTAACTCTTCTGATGCAGCCCGTGTAATGAAAGGAATGAAGATGGGTGGACGTATGGGGAGTGACCGTGTGAAGCTGAAGGGCCTTAAAGTAGTGAAGATCTTTGCTGATAAGAATTATATTCTAATCAGTGGTTCAGTTCCCGGCCACATTGGTTCAATTGTATTAATTCAGAAATAATCGTACAGGCAAGGTATTCCTTGTCTCAAAAAGAAATAACATGCAAGTTGAAGTTTTAAATATAAAAGGTAAGAAAGCCGGCAGAACTGTTGAGCTTCCCGAGGATATATTTGGTGCTGAACCTAATAACCACGTTATCTACCTGGCAGTAAAACAATATTTGGCTGCGCAGCGCCAGGGCACTCACAAAGTAAAGACACGTGCTGAAGTACAGGGTGCAAGCCGTAAACTGCATCGTCAGAAAGGTACGGGTGGAAGCCGTAAGGGTAATATCCGTAATCCTTTATATAAGGGTGGAGGTACCATCTTTGGACCCAAGCCGCATTCTTACAATATCAAATTGAACCGTAAAGTGAAAGACCTTGCTAAAATATCTGCACTGTCTTATAAGGCGCAGGAAAAAGCGATCATCGTAGTGGAAGATATCAAACTGGATGCTCCAAGAACAAGAACAATGATGGATATTCTTGGCAGCCTGAAAGTTGCTGATAAAAAAGTAATGTTTATATCACCGGAATATAACGATAACCTGGATTTATCTCTGCGTAATGTACCCTCTGTATTAGGTGTATTGCTAAGCGATATCAATACTTATGATATTGTAAATTCTGAAGTACTGGTACTGACAGAAAGCGCAGCCAAAGTATTTAGTGAAGAAGAAGTGGGAGCGGAAGCTTAATTAAAAACAATTAAAGAGTAAGAAATGAAACCTTCTGATGTATTGATAAAACCGATCTTAACTGAAAAAGCAAATGCCCAGCAGGATAAACTGCGCCGCTATGCTTTCAAGGTGGCTAAAAAATCGAATAAGCTGGAGATCAAAAAAGCAATCGAAAGCTTTTATGGTGTAACGGTAACTAACGTAAACACCTCCGTATCTCCCGGGAAAAATAAATCAAGGTTCACTAAAGCTGGTGTGATATCAGGCCGCAAGCCTTCTTACAAAAAAGCTTACGTAACCGTGGCTGAGGGAGAAACAATTGATCTGTATTCGAATATTTAAAATAGTATTGAGTATGTAGTACTCAGTATTCAGAAAAAGAATGGTCAGCATGACCGCAAACAATGCAAATATCTCAGTACTAAGTACTGGATACTAAAAATCTGAATTATGGCATTAAGAAAATTTAAACCTATTACAGCCGGAACACGTTGGAGAATCGGCAATGCGTATGCAGAGGTAACTACCAATGTTCCTGAACATACTCTCGTCGAGCCAAAGAAAAGAACCGGTGGACGTAATTCTTCTGGTCACTTATCCATGAGATACAGAGGCGGTGGTCACAAGAAGAAATACCGTATCGTTGATTTCAAACGTAATAAAACAGGTGCTGCAACAGTAGTATCTATAGAATATGATCCAAACCGTACTGCATTTATCGCTTTATTGAATTATGCAGATGGTGAGAAGAGATATATCATTGCTCCGCAGGGCCTGGTGGTTGGCGCTACAGTAGAAAGCGGTGATAACGTAGCTCCTGAGATCGGCAATGCGTTGCAAATGAAAAATATGCCGTTGGGTACTAACGTGCATAACATTGAAATGCAACCAGGACAAGGTGGTAAACTGGCCCGTAGTGCAGGTTCTTCTGCTCAATTGACCAACAAGGAAGAAAAATACGCTGTATTGAAAATGCCTTCTGGTGAATTGAGAAAAGTATTGATCAATTGCTATGCTACTGTTGGTGTTGTAAGTAATAGCGACCATAGTTTGCAAAGCATGGGTAAAGCAGGTCGTAACAGGTGGAAAGGTATCAAACCCAGAACCCGTGGTGTAGCGATGAACCCTGTAGATCACCCGATGGGTGGTGGTGAAGGTAAAGCTTCCGGTGGTCAACCACGTTCAAGAAACGGTCAGTACTCAAGAGGTCTGAAAACAAGAACAAGAGGAAAAGGAAGTGATAAACTGATCATTCAGCGTAAGAATGGTATCAAACTTTCTACACAAGGATAAATCACAACTAATGAATCCCATATCCCGATAAAATGTCTGGGTTTGGAATTTTAAAATTGGAATTTAAAATACTATGGCACGTTCGATAAAAAAAGGTCCTTATGTCGCCACTCACCTCGAAAAAAAGGTGTCGGCTATCAATGAAGGCAAAAACAAAAAGAGTGTTATCAAGACATGGAGCCGCCGTTCCACTATCACACCGGACTTCGTTGGTCACACTTTAGCTGTACACAACGGTAATAAGTTTATCCCTGTGTATGTAACGGAATTCATGGTAGGTCATAAGTTAGGTGAATTTGCACCTACCCGCCAGTTCAAAGGACACTCAAGTAAGAAAGTAGATTGATAATAGTCGTGAGTTGATAGTCCGGAGCCAGACTCCGAACTACGAACTCTGTACTAAAAACTAAATAAATGGAAGCAGTAGCTAAACTGAGAAATTATCCGACATCACCCCGCAAAATGCGTTTGCTGGCTGACCTGATCCGTGGTAAGAAGGTAGAATATGTATTGGCGGAATTAGAACATAGTTCAAAACATCCGTCAGTGCCTTTGCGCAAACTGGTGCTGAGCGCTATCAATAACTGGAAGCAGAAGAATGAAGGTGGAGATGAAAGCCAGTTGGTAGTAAAAACCATTTTTGTAGATGGAGCAAGGACATTGAAGCGTATGCGTCCTGCACCTCAGGGCCGTGGGTATCGTGTTCGCAAACGCAGCAATCATGTAACGGTGATTGTTGATACTAAAGAAATTAAGGAAACGAAATAACAAATAATAAATCCCAAATGCCATTTATATTGGAGTTTGGAATTTCAAATCTGGAATTTTAAAATTATGGGTCAAAAAGCAAATCCGATTGGTAACAGGTTAGGCATCATCCGTGGATGGGAATCCAACTGGTACGCCACAAAAAAAGATTATGCCGGAAAACTGATCGAAGATCATAAGATCAGAACCTACCTGAATGCCCGTATCAATAAAGGTGGTATCTCGAAGATCGTCATTGAGAGAACGCTGGGTAAACTGATCATCACTATCCATACATCCAAGCCTGGTATCATTATCGGTAAAGGTGGTGGTGAAGTTGACCGCATCAAAGAAGAATTGAAGAAATTGACCAGTAAAGATGATGTGCAGATCAATATTCTTGAGATCCGTCGTCCTGAGCTGGATGCGATGATCGTGGCTGACACGATTGCCCGCCAGATTGAGAACCGTATCAACTATAAAAGAGCTATCAAAATGTCAATCGCTTCTGCACTGCGTATGGGTGCTGAAGGTATAAAAGTAAAAGTAGGTGGTCGCCTGGGTGGTTCTGAAATTGCCCGTAGCGAAGAGATCAAACAAGGCCGCGTACCTCTTCATACTTTCCGTATGGATATTGATTATGCCAATGTATTTGCTTTGACCGTATATGGTAAGATCGGTATTAAGGTATGGATATGTAAAGGTGAAGTATTAGCAAAGAGAGACCTGAACCCCAATTTCGTTGGTGGCAAGAATGAGGCTGGTGACAGAAGAGGTGGCGAAAGAAGAGATGAGCAACGTGGTGGAGTACGCCGGGTTGTCAGAAGAGGCGACGGTAGGGGTTGAGACAGAAGAGGTGGCGGCGGAGGCGGAGATAAAAGAAGTGGTGGCGGAGGTGGAAGAAGAAGTTAAAGAAATTTCCGGTTCC
>JAATGJ010000034.1 GCA_015654695.1 Chitinophagales bacterium
AAAAAATTATTAAAAAAAAAGGAGAGCATCGCTGTGGCCGAAAGTGTTACCTCCGGGTTGCTGCAATTAGCTTTCTCCTGCATTCCGGACGCCGCCTGTTTTTTCCAGGGTGGGATAACGGCTTATAATATCGCACAGAAATTTAAACACCTGGAGGTAGAGCCGCTTCATGCCTTATCAGTAAATTGTGTATCGCCAAAAGTGGCAAAGGAAATGGCCATGCATGTCTGCCAGCTTTTTTCAAGCGATTGGGGAATAGGAATTACCGGTTATGCTTCACCAGTTCCGGAATCGGAAAATAAGGTATTTGCTTTTTTTGCCATAGCATACCATGGTAAAATAAAATCATCCGGTAAGATCAAGCCGGAAAAAAATGATCCGCCTGAATTACAGTGGCTGTACGTAAACCAGATATTACGGAAAATATCAGTCTTACTTTAGACAGATTTATTTTTGTACTTTATGGAAAATCCAATGACCAGCAAATTGATCAAAAACGAAAATCCGTTGGTAATAATAATGGGATAGTCTTCTTTTAAAATACCGTACCATATCCATCCTGCTATGCCGGCTATTAAAATAAACAACATAAAATAGGAAATATCATCAGCCTTTTTCTCTTTTATTATTTTAAAGAGTTGGGGTAACAGTGAAAGCGCCGTGCAAACACCTGCCATGATACCAATATATAAACTATAATTATCCATACTTTCCAGGCAGGAGCTTCAGGCATCGTCTCCCTTTCCCGTAACCGGTGTCAGGAAATGCTTTAAAGAACAATAGATCTAAAGATATAATTATGCCAGTTACCTTTAATTAATATCTGCATAAGAAAATAATGAGTGAACGTCTTCGCACTCTTTTTGATTGTTAATCCTCCAGGATAACGGTCAAATAAAAATGCCCCCGGGTCAGCGGCTTTCAAAGGTTAAGTATAGAGAAATATTTTCTGAAGAGGCAAACAAAAAAACTATTTCCCGGGGAAATGTTGATGTTGATATTCCACAATATTTTTCCTCCTGAGAAAATTGAGGAAAAAAGTGCACAAAATAATCCAGCCCGAATTATTTATCTTCTTTTCATCATCCTCTTGTATTCCTAAATACACTTAAAAAGCCTTCTCCCCGGGCTGATGGCATATCATTTGCAAAATAAAGCTTGCGAATCCTCTTTTTAATAACAATCTGCAAAATTGAGTTCATAGAATAATACCAACTACTTATGCTTTTATTTATCAAATCAGACATGCATCTCGTATGTAAAAAACTATTAGGAGAAAAATTAGATCAACTGGGAGTTAATCACTCTATACACAGTTCCTGTGAAGTTGAAATAACGGAAATTTTTACCAAAGAACGCTTTGGAAAGCTTAATCGTGAGTTAAATAACTATGGGATGGAAATTGTGGAATCTAAACATGTTGACCTTATTCAACAAATCAAAAACACAATTATTCACATGGTGTATCTGGAGGAGCAGTTACCCGTCTCAAAAATATCGCGGTATTTAGCCAACAAGCTGAATTTAAGTTATTCCTATATGTCAGGTAAGTTTTCAGAAGCCACTTATACAACCATTGAAAATTTTATAATTCTCACTAAAATAGATCGGGTTAAAGAATTGATAGCTACAGGAGAATTTAATCTTTCGGAAATCTCTGTAAAAATGAATTACAGCAGCCTGGCTCATCTTAGTAGCCAGTTTAAAAAGAAGACAGGTATAACCCCAACAGAATTTCAGCGCATTTTGAAAAAAAGCCAGATGCATATAAACCAATATGCTGAATAATCACCCTGCATTCTGTGGAAATAATTCCATTAAAACTAAAATCCTGCAGCAGCTTTACCTTCAGGAGGCTTTGGTACCAGATTTGATTTTATACAAAAAAATGTTTCTCTATGTACACTGATACTAACCTGCAATTTATTCGTGAAAAAATTAATACACTCAAGACTGCTGTCATGTACGCTAATACTGCCAACGCTGTAAATATTGGCAATGATATAGTAACTGCTCTTAAAATAGACGACGAGGGCCAGTTGTGGTTATTGGCAAATCGTCCTGCCTTGCATACCACAGATGACATCCTGCATAATTTTCATGCAAGATTACATTTCTTTAAAAAAGGGGCGGATTTCTTTATTGAAGTCAGCGGTAAAGCCTCTATCGTTAGCAGATGCAGCTTATACTTAAATTATAAAATCTTTGATACTAACTTAATGTCAAAATATCAAAACAAAATAGTTATAAAATTAGCCTTGACAGTTATAGAATACACTGAACCCGGTACAAAAAAAATAAAAAGTAAAATTGAAATAGCAGCCCTGAAATGGTATTCATGGTTCTTACGCATGGTTTCCGTACACCATGATAATCGTTCCGCTCTCGAAAAACTTGCGCAAATACATTAACTCTTTGTGCTGTTCATAAAATTAAAATCATCATTGGCAGTACGAAAGAATTCTAACTGGATCTCCCCGGTAGAAATATCCCTCTCCTCCCGGGAAATAGTCAAGGTGGGACTGGTAAGCTTTTATCCTGGCTTGAAATTTCACGATGGTAGAAACTTACGTGTTGCATCAGGCGATTATATCCTTACATTTAGCAATCAGGAAAAACCACATATTGTGGAATTTTTTACCCGAAATTAATACTGTTGAGATCGGATTTTCGAATGGTTTTGAACAGAATTAAATGGCATGAAATTGTACTTAAATTTTATTTGCATCGCCATCCCCGCTCAACCTTAATTTATTGTTTATGATTCGCTATGTCTTAACTAGCTGTATCCTTCTTTTAACCGGATTTGGATTATTTGCACAAACGGACAGCATTCCAAAAGTCACCAGCTTACTCCGCCTTTCACTGGAAGAACTAATGGATATTAATGTGGTCACGGCATCCGGTTACCTCCAAACTATTTCGGAAGCTCCTTCCACTATCAGGGTCATTACTGCCGCACAGATAGCTGAAAGAGGATATGAACAGTTGGAAGAGGCGCTCCGGGATGTTCCGGGGATTGATATGATCCATATTAACGGCTATGCTCCCACCCTTTTTTATTTCAGGGGGATGTACGGTGCAGAAAACCTGAGAGCGCTACTGATGATTGATGGAATAGTGGAAAACAATATTCTCGGCAGCAACGATATGGCGGGACCTGCTTACAGCCTGCATAACACCGAAAGGATTGAAATCATCTGGGGACCTGTCTCTGCTCTTTATGGTGCGAATGCATTTGGCGGAGTAATTAATATCATTTCCAAAAAAGGCCAGGATATTGATGGGTTAAAAGTGGAACAGGGAATTGGCAGCTTTAATACGTCCTTTACCAAATTAATACTCGGTGTTAAAAAAAATAACTGGGAATTCGCTGTGGCAGGCACCCTGTATAGTAGCGATGGGCCACGGTTCTCCAACCGAGATCCAAACTACGCCGGCTCTTATGTAGCCAGGGCCTATTCATTTAATGCTGCATTAAGTTATTATGCAAAAAAATCGAAAACTACCCTGGGTTACCGGACATACCGCACACCGATGGGCTGGGGCACTTATTCTAACAGCCCTACTCAATATTTGCGTTTGCCTGCACAAGGTAATTTGAATATAGGCAGTATAGGTGTTTTAGCGAGAGATTTCAGGGGTGAAAGATCAGGGATGCACGATCCTTACTTGCGTACAGCTTTCATCGAGCATGAATATAAGCCATCAGAAAAATTGAATTTCCTTTCCCGCCTGGTATATCGTGAAACCGGCACTGCGGATAATTCTTATATTTACGTCACGGTTGATTCACGAAGGATGATACGTGGCAGGATAGCGAGTTATTCTAACAGGGCTTCCGCAGAATTATCCGCCAATTATTCACCTTCCACCAATCACCGGTTTTCTGCAGGTCTGCAATTTTTCCGGGATAATGTAGAAGCCGGTGCCCGCAAGGCCACGTTGGATCTTAGTACAGTTTACCTCGTAGATGGCAGGGATACTGTAGTGAATTTAAATTCAACCTATCTGCCACGGGTATATGATATCCGTAATAATTTTGGAAGCTTTTTGCAATACATTTTAAATACTGAATTAGCCGGAAAAACAAATTTTACAGTGGGGCTGCGTTATGACCGGAACAGCTATTTTGGAGATGCTGTCAGCCCGCGTATAGCTATTGTCAACCAACCCACAGAGGACCTGAACTTCAAACTCCAGTTTGGCAAAGCATTCCGGGCGCCGACCAACCTGGAGATATACCAGGCGCAGAATGGTAACTACGAACTAAAGCAGGAGAAAATAACAACCTTTGAGTTTAATACCATATATACGGTATCTAAAAAAGTAAGAGTTCAGCTTAACCTGTTCCGTAATGATCTCCGGGATGTTATCATTCTTGCAAACCTCTCTGGCTTAAATCAGAATAAGAATCCCGGAAGAATTTATATAAATGGTGCAGAAACGATACTGGATATGGTATTAGGAAAAAACATTACCAGTTTTGTGAATTTTACTTTCCAGGAAGGCAGGGGGAAAAACCTGATCACTGGTATTTCAGGTAAGGTCCCGGGTGTAGCAAAGTTGAAAGCCAATGCCGGGATCACATGCCATATCGCCGACTTGTTTACGACAAGTCTTACCGGCAATTATGTAGGCAGAAGGTCAGTACCCCGCACTGATCCTTATGGACCGGTGGATGATTATTTCCTCGTTAATTGCAATATCAGCACAGTAAAATTATTTAAAGAAAAAATTACCGCAAGTTTAAATATCCATAACCTGTTCGATGTAAAATGGCTGGATCCCGGCTTCCGCAGTGCGGATGGTTTATTATACTCAACTGTCCTGGAACAGCCGGGCGTTAACGGTGTTTTTAAAATAGCCGTAAGTTTATAAAGATGATAAAACCAGCAATAAAGAATAATAAGATGTTATGTTGAAAAAAAACTTATTTATTGTTTTGTTTTGTTGTATCACGGGTTTTGCAACTGCCCAGGCCAGGAACCAGGAAGCTGATCTTAAGGCGGTGTTTATTTATAATTTTACTAATTATATTGACTGGGATTCAAGTTACTTAAGCAATGATTTTGTCATTGGAGTTATAGGATTTTCCCCCGTTACTGCTTCGTTAAATGAAATAGCTAAATCCAATAAAGTGAATAATAAGAAAATTATTATCAGGGTTTTTGATAAACCCGGCGATATTGAGAGTTGCCAGATTCTTTTTATTCCGGCTAAGCTTTCTTATTCACTTTCATCTATCCTTGAAAAAGTTGATAAAGGGATGCTGACAATTAGTGAACAGCCGGGTTACGCCAGCAAAGGAACAGCCTTTAATTTCGTACTCATTAATAACAAACTTAAATTTGAGGCTAATCTTAAAACCATTTCTTCCGGGGGGCTCAAGGCAAGTTCGCAATTATTAAAACTTGCAATTATTATTCAATAGTGTGGTTTGATTTATGTCGCCGGATGATTAAACCCGGAGAAATATACTCTTGAACAAAAGTAAACCCGGGACCAGCCCTGTGCGCAAATCTCCACTTAGCCTGGTTTTTATATTACCGGCCGGTTGTTCAAAGAAATTCAGGGCTTTTTGTTTGGGGCCTTACCTGAACTTTCAATCTCTTTTTTGTTTTTTTACTATACGAATTTGTTTAAAATACCGTTTAACATCTTTATATCCAAAGAAGACCCATGTCCCAGCTATCCCCTGCAAAGTATATTCAAACGAGAGTCCGTACGCTTCCCATTTACAAATGCCTGGTCAGTAACTCCTGGAAAACGACCCAGTTTGCAGGCGTGGTAGTAATGCGAAAACATAACAATGGTAACGTTACAGCAGGAATGTACAATATGGACCTGCATTGCCTGGGCATAAAAATGACCAGTTTTTTCTTTAACAGGCCGGAAGAAGAATTAATGGAGCAATTAGAAGGCGCCCCGGACCCCTATGAAGAAGTAACATATACGTTGGCGCACAATATCGTTTTTGCCGGTCATGATTTTGCCCTGGATTATGATATACAGCCGCATAAAGATTTTGAGATTACCCGTTTCATCCTCGAAGAAGATACTGATCATATACCCCTTATTGATGTGCCGGTGGGCACGGATGGTAAACCGCACCTGATGGTAGTTACCGCCAACCAACGGCCGGAAGCGCTTGCGAAATTGATAAAGAATGCCGGCCCGGGGAATTTTCTTTACTCGGTAGCCGAAGAACAAGATTTCAATGAATATCTTCTCGCAAGTATCCCGCCTGGTAACCTGAATTGTAAAAATGTACTGCTCATTGCGGATCTTGATGATGAAGTAAAAGTAAGTAAGCGTAATCCCATCGAGCGGGCAATTATCAAGGCCGAATGGTACACAAGAAAAGTGCCGGTGGATTCATTATACGTGACCGAAGAAGAGGAAGCCGAATGGAAGGAGAAATGGGTCGTTGAATTCGCTGACCTGCCATCAGGCACCAACCAGGAGCAATTTGATGAGTATAATAAAGTATTTGATAAAATTGTCTCAGGGCGTCGCACGGGTAGTAAGGAGAGCCTGGAAGAAAAATTGACATTAATGGCTAACAAGTATGCTGACAATCCCGTACTCATGGCTGTCTTTTATGAAAAGGCAACGATCATGGGCATGGAAAAATTAAAGATGATCGCGGAGTTGCATGCCGAGAAATTATACACGCATTACCCGTTGGTCAAATTAACACTGGCCCTTGGGACATTAATAGGTGGCGTGGAAGAGGGCAATGATGATGACCATAACGATCGCTTTGATGTATTCGGGGACGTTTATGAAGCGGAAAGTATAAAGGATCTCTTACCCGGACAATCGGAATTTCATCAGTCAGAGTTTATCACTTTTGCGCTTATAAAAATGTTGATATGCACTTTAGAAGAAGACCTTCCTTTTGCGGTGAAATTTTACCACATGATTGCCAATAGCGGTGGTGAAGGCTCAGCCTTTCTGCCGTACGTGTGGGCGAAATATGGATCATATTTGATGGATTTGGTGGAGGGAGATGATGAGGATAAGGATGACGAAGAAGAGGACGAAAGTCTAAACTGATGACAGCCATCGCACCGGTTTGTATCTGCAATAAATAAATGAGTCCGCTCCGTGTATTTCTTCCATTCAGCTTAGCACTTTCTCCCCGCAACTATTTTATTTCTTCGTTCCTTTCAATTCTATTCTTGTTGCAGGGCCCATATTCACGTTACCGGTTCGGATAATGGTTACATCGTTTTTGTCAAACGTGATTGCATACGTAAAGTAAAAAGGTGTTTCATAAAAATAGCTGCGTACCTGCAGCGTATCCGGGGAAATCCAGGCGCCACTTGTTCCAACAGGAGTGTTTTCCCCTCCGGGGATGGTGTAGGTACCATTCTTCAGCACACCATTTCCGATGGGGATACTAAACGATTTACCTTGCAGCGCAAACTCAATGGAAGGGGCGTTGGTGTTAAGATTAAAAGCTATACTGGTAAAGCCTTCCTCGTTGGGCTGCAGGATATAAGGTTGTTTGGAAATATTTTTCACCTGTGGCGAAACCGGCTTTCCTTTTATCACGGTAAGGCTTAAACTCTTCAGCTTATCTTGCAGGGCGGTAAAAGCTTGCTTATTTTCTGCTACAGGTTTGTCACTCAACGCAGGTAGCAGATGGTCCCACACGAGATTCATGATGGCGCCCATATCATTGGTACCGGATGTAATGGCCAGCACGGCATCCTGTTGGGGAAATACAATACAATATTGTCCGAAAGCTCCATCGCCGCGGTAAAGATCATGACGACAACGCCAGAACTGGTACCCATAGCCTTGTTCCCAATCGCTTTCGGGACTGCTGCCGTTGGAAGTTTGTTTTTTTGTAGCTTCTTCTACCCATGCCGCAGGGATCAATTGTTTTCCCTGCCACATACCTTTCTGCAGATAAAGCTGTCCCAGTTGTGCGATATCTTTTGTACGGATCTTTAATCCCCAGCCTCCGGTACTGATTCCGGCCGGAGAACTTTCCCATGCGGGATACTGGATACCCAGTGGTTCAAAGAGTCTTGGTGTAAGATAATCAAGAAGTGTTTTCCCGGTAGTTTTCTGGATGATGGCGGAGAGCATGTAAGTTGCCGCACTATTATAAACGAAGTGAGTTCCCGGCTTATGCTCGACAGGCAACGACAGAAATCCCTTTACCCAGCTTATCGTGTCTTGCCTCATCCTGCCGGTAGCGTCATCATTATGACCTGTATTCATCGAGAGTAAATCACGAATGCGCATAGCTTGCAGGTTTTTGGAAGCATCTTTGGGTGTTTCATCCGGAAAAAAAGAAGTCACTTTATCATTGATGCTTAGCAACCCTTCGGCCTGTGCGATACCTATAGCAGTAGAGGTAAAACTCTTGCT
>JAATGJ010000145.1 GCA_015654695.1 Chitinophagales bacterium
AATCCGCCGGACAAAAAAGTATCCGAACTGATGGATGGAAGAGTTGTTTCCCTTCATGCCGGGGACGACCAGGAAACAGCCAGTGAAGTTTTTAAAATGAATAACCGCGTAGCGCTGCCGGTTATTAGTAAAAGCAACAAGCTCCTGGGCATCGTTACCATTGATGATATACTATGGGTGGCCAGTGAAGAATTTAGTGAAGACATACAGAAGATAGGCGGTACCCAGGCGCTGGATCAGCCTTACCTGGAGATGCCCATCCTGAGACTTTTTAAAAAAAGAATTACCTGGCTGGTGGTCTTGTTTCTCGGCGAAATGCTCACGGCAACCGCTATGAAATATTTTGAAGCAGAAATTGCCAAAGCAGTAGTATTGGTATTATTCGTTCCCCTGATCATTTCCAGCGGTGGTAACAGCGGATCACAGGCATCCACCCTGATTATACAGGCTATGGCGGTAGGAGAAATTACCCTGAAAGACTGGTGGAAAGTAATGAGAAGGGAGATCATTTCAGGGATCTTGCTCGGTACCGTATTAGGATTGATCGGCTTTTTCCGTATTGCAGTATGGCACTCGTTTGCCCCTGCCATTTATGGCGAACACTGGATGGCATTAGGGTTTACAGTCGGCATTACGTTATTAGGCGTAGTATTATGGGGTACCCTTGCCGGTAGTATGCTGCCCATGATTTTAAAAAGGCTTGGCGCGGACCCAGCCGTCAGCTCCGCCCCTTTTGTAGCCACCCTGGTGGATGTAACAGGTCTTGTTATTTATTTCTCCGTGGCCTTTATGCTACTTAGCGGAAGTTTGCTCTAAGAAAGCCGGAAGCCGCTATTTTGTTAATTAAAATCTTCAGTAAATTTTTCTATTTTACAGAGCTTTTAAAACATACGGGCATACAATCGTTTGCATATCCTGAAATTTATACCTTTACGGCATTATAAAAATTAAACCTCATGTGTGGAATTGTTGGATATACCGGACCCAGGGAAGCTTACCCCATTATTATTAAAGGATTAAAAAGACTGGAATACCGTGGCTACGACAGCACCGGCGTTGCCCTGCAAAATGGCCAGGGTGTAAAAGTCTATAAGAAAAAAGGAAGAGTAGCCGAACTGGAAGATGCTATTGTAGGCAAAGACCTTCATGCCCATGTAGGTATCGGCCATACCCGCTGGGCTACTCACGGCGAACCCAGCGACCGCAATGCACACCCCCACCAGTCTTCGAGCGGCAAACTGGCGATGATACATAACGGTATCATTGAAAATTATTCCCAGTTGAAAAATGAACTGATCAGTAAAGGATACGTGTTTCATAGCGATACTGATACTGAGGTATTGCTGAATTTTATTGAAGAAATTAAAAAAAATAACAACTGTTCACTGGAAGAAGCTATAAGGATTGCCCTTAAAAGAGTAGTTGGCGCTTATGTGATCCTGCTGGTGGATGCGGATGATCCCAATACGATCATTGCAGCCAGGAAAGGCAGCCCGCTGGTAATTGGGGTTGGCAAAGGCGAACATTTTCTTGGTTCCGATGCTTCACCGATGCTGGAATATACCAAAGAAGTTGTTTATGTGAACGATTATGAAATGGCCATTGTAAAGCCGGATGAACTGATATTGAAGAATCTCGGCAACGAAAAGATCACGCCCTATATTCAGAAACTTGACCTGGAACTGGCGGCCATTGAAAAAGGCGGCTATGATCATTTCATGCTGAAAGAAATATTTGAACAGCCGCAAACTGTTTATGATTGCCTGCGCGGGAGGCTTGACCCTGTGGCCGGCACCATTACCATGAGCGGTATCCAGCAATATGCCGACCAGATAGTAAAGGCGAGTCGTATTGTGATGGTAGCCTGTGGTACCAGCTGGCATGCAGGCCTGGCAGCGGAATATATTTTTGAAGAACTATGCCGTATCAATGTAGAAGTGGAATATGCCTCTGAGTTCCGCTATCGCAACCCGGTCATCAATAAAGGCGATATCATCATCGCCATTTCACAAAGTGGTGAAACAGCAGATACATTAGTAGCCATTGAAACGGCCAAAGCCAAAGGAGCTATCATATTGGGTGTAGTAAATGTAGTAGGCTCTTCTATTGCCAGGGCATCTCATGGCGGCGCTTATACACATGCAGGGCCGGAGATCGGCGTTGCTTCTACCAAGGCATTCACAGGTCAGTTGGCTGTACTCACCATGATCGCATTGAAGATCGCCTATATCAAAGGTTCCATTTCCAATGACCGCTATATGCACCTGCTGAATGAGCTGAATGAAATACCGGAGAAACTGGCCTGGGTACTAAATCATGCTGATCATATCAAAAAGCTCGCGGAAAAATATAAAGATGCAAGGGATTTTTTATATCTCGGACGCGGTTATAATTTTCCCGTGGCACTTGAAGGCGCATTAAAATTAAAAGAGATATCCTACATACATGCTGAAGGCTACCCGGCTGCTGAAATGAAACATGGTCCTATAGCGCTCGTTGATGAAACCCTGCCTGTTGTTTTCATCGCTACAAAAGATGCCTACCATGAAAAATTGATCAGTAACATGCAGGAGATCAAAGCGAGGAAAGGAAGAGTGATATCTGTCATTACAGAAGGCGATGAAATGGCGAAAAGCCTGTCTGAAGATGTTATGATCGTACCGGAAACAGATGAGATCGTAGCGCCGATGCTAAGCGTAGTGCCATTGCAATTACTCGCCTATTATATTGGAGTAGCCAAGGGACAGGATGTGGACAAGCCAAGGAATTTGGCTAAATCGGTTACGGTGGAATAAGAACCCCTGTCCCCTAAAGGGGAACTTAGACCGAATAATCCTTTTAATTTGATAATAACTTTAAAGAAAAGATTTTTGAAACTACTTATTTGTGTAACAAATTTTGAAAATTGATTTTTCAGACCGGTAGTGAAAATTCAGTATTCGGAGTCTAAATTAGTCCGCCAGTCGGCGGATTTGGGGTTTTTATGAACCAGATCACCAAAGAACCAATATCGTCATTAGGCTACAATTTTGTAAAGCCTGAACATATTCCCAAGGGCAAAGACGAATACTATCTCCGCAATATTCAGCACCGCAGCGAAAATACCTTCCGTCAACTGACCGCTATAGAGATCAAACAACTCATCGCTAATGATAATTTGTCTGATGACTGGAAAAATGTGTGGGTCACTGATGTATTCCATGCCGGTTTGATTCAGCGCTGTAAGTTTTTTGGGATGATACGTATTGGCAAACTGCAACCCTTTTTTCTTGAATTCAAAAACCTGCGGATGCCCGTAGGTTTATACAACAGCACTATTATCAGTTCAGACTTTGGAGATAATGTATCGGTTGATAATGTAAATTTTCTCAGCCATTATATCGTTGGTAATGATGTGATGATCGCCAATGTGAACGAACTCGCTGCTACTGATCATGCCAAATTTGGTAATGGCATTCTCAGAAAAGGGGAAAAAGAATCCATTCGCATCTGGCTGGAACTCTGTAATGAAAATGCAGGCCGCAGTGTATTACCTTTTAATGGAATGCAGGCCGGGGATGCTTTCCTATGGACCAAATACAGGGGAGATGATGTATTAATGGAAAAATTCAAAGCCTTTACCGAAAAGAAATTTGATAAAAGAAGAGGTTATTACGGGAAAATAGGTGACCGCACTGTCATTAAGAACACGAGTATTATCAAAGATGTATGGATCGGCAGCGATGCCTATATAAAAGGAGCGAACAAATTAAAGAATCTGACCATCAATTCTTCTCCTGAGGCCAAATCGCAGATCGGCGAGGGCTGTGAACTGGTAAATGGCATCATAGGTTATGACTGTCGTATTTTTTATGGTGTAAAAGCAGTGCGGTTCATCATGGGCAATAACTCCCAGTTGAAATACGGAGCTAGGCTTATCAACTCTTATCTTGGCGATAACTCTACCATTTCCTGCTGCGAAGTATTGAACTCACTGATCTATCCTTCTCATGAACAACACCATAATAATTCATTTTTATGTGCATCCATGATCATGGGGCAAAGCAATATGGCGGCAGGCGCCACTATAGGTTCCAATCATAACTCAAGAGGAGCAGATGGTGAGATCGTGGCAGGGCGCGGCTTCTGGCCGGGGCTTTGTGTCAGTTTAAAACACAATTCCAAATTCGCTTCGTTTACCATTATTGCCAAGGGAGATTTTCCGGCTGAGTTGAATATCCCTTTACCGTTTTCATTAGTCAGTAATGATGTTAGCCATGACAAACTGGTCATCATGCCGGGTTACTGGTTCATGTATAATATGTATGCGCTGGCACGCAATGCCGGCAAGTACGCCAGCCGGGATAAGAGAACGGATAAATCAATAGAGTATGAGTATGATTTCCTGGCGCCGGATACGGTGAATGAAATGTTTGATTCGCTCACGTTCATGAAAAAAGCGGCTGGTGAAACATTCTCTGCCAGGGAAGGCAATCATTTTACCGGCGATGCCGCCATTCGCCATGGTGAAAAATTGCTGGAAGAAAATATCATCCCTGATAATGCCGAGATACTGGCCAAAGGAATGGAAAACACAGACAGGAAGATACAATTACTGAAATTACCCAAAGCATACCGTTTATTCAAAGAGTTGATCGCATACTATGGCGTATCCCAACTGGTACAGTTCATTCAGCAAAAAAATATTTCATCATTTGAACAACTGGTTGCTGCATTGCGCAAACCCGCCCGTAACAAATGGATGAATATCGGCGGACAGTTAATCCCCGAAAAACGGGTGAAAGCATTACTAAAGGATATTCATACAGGCACAATAAATAACTGGGACCAGGTGCATGCTTTTTATAAAGACTGCAGCGACCAGTATGCCGTACAAAAACTACAACATGCTTTCGCGTCTTTGCTGGAAATAGGGAAATTATCCCATAATAAGTTTAGCAAAAAAATATTTCACCAGTTGCTGCGTGAAGCAATTACTACCAAAGAATGGATGACACGCAACATCTATGAATCCCGCGCCAAAGATTACCAGAGTGAGTACAGGAAAATGGTATATGATACAGAGAAAGAAATGGAAAAGGTGATCGGCAAACTGAAAGACAATACTTTCATCAGCCAGCAACAGGAAGAACTGAAGTTATTCAAAAAACAGGTATTGGATATTGTGAAAACCTTCGGGCTTTAAGGAGGATTCACGCAACGTACAGCGAGACGAAGAGTTCATAAGCGATCAAACAAGAATATCTCACATTGCTATATTGCTATTGTTTAATGAACCGTATTAAATTCGTCTTACCACCGGCAGATACTCCAAAGAGCTGGTACACTCCCGCACTCAACCTTTCAGTGAACAACTGAATAGTTGTATTACCGGCAGTCACTGAATAATTTTGTTTTTGCACTATCCTGCCCTGCATGTCCACAATGACAATATCCATTTTTTGCGCAGCCGATGAAGCAACGGTTAAAGATGCTGCATTAATAACAACAGTAGGAATAAGCGAAGTAAGCAACAAACCATCCACCCCGTTCATTACCGCGACAGTTCTGGTATAGGTAATTGTTCCATCAGCATCTGTCATTTTTAAACGGTAATAATTAATACCGTTTTGCAAACCATTATCTGTATAATTATAAAAACGATTTGTTTCGCTGCCACCCAGGGTGCCAATTGTTATAAAATTTCTATTGCTGCCTGCTCTTTGTACTTCAAACTTTGCAGAGGAGGAACAACAAGCGGCCAGTTCCCAGTTCAGCAATGATTTTGAATTACTGAGTTTGGTGGCATTGAAAGAAATAAGCGTAATGGGAAGAGGGTTATCAGCAAAAACAAGATCAGTAATCAGCGTAAACGCAATAGCAGGAGATATGAAACTTGAAAGATCCGAGGTAGTGATGATCGTTCCCACTTCATACAGGCCGATATTAGTAGTTCCGCCGCTAATGGCTGTTGCTTCATTAGTCCAGGCTGAACCATTCCAGCGGCCAACATAGGTATTTGCAAGTACCTTACAAAAACTCAATGGATGAACATATAATGAAACATTTTTAGACGCTGCTCCGGCAATTTGCTCAAGTGTCCAGTATTCCACATAGCTAACATGGTCCATCCCCGTACTAACACCAGGGCCATAGGTGGATTGAGGATTCTCTCTTATATACTCAGCAATAAATTCATCAGCATCATTCTCTCCCCCACCCCCTCCAATATTGGTTATCCCTATCGGCGCATACATACCTCCTGTTCCGACGGGGAAAATAAAATCATCATCACCGGTCTTTTTCATAGGGCCTTCTATAAAACTGGCAATTGATCCACCGGTGTAAACAGCATTATCCACCATTGTCAGCATATTGCCGGCATTTGTTCTTATGTTTCCGTTTGTTAACGCAAGATTTGCCGGAATAGTTAAAGGCGTTTGAAGTGTCGCTCCTTCTGAATTATTAATAATAAATGTAAGCCCTGCAAAAGCGCCCATAGTGGCGCCGAAAATAGTGCCTGCAGAAGCGATATTTTGATTGGCGGCACCGTTTAACTCCAATTCATTGACAGTGCCGGTTGCACCATCTGTTGCGATCGTACCTGCATTATTCAAATTTCCTTTTATATGAAGTTTCCCGCCATCAGGAGCAATTACGGAATTATCGGTAACCAGCAAAAGAGAAGTATTACTGATATCGAGATTGCCGTTTACTGTCATTGTATAAACACCAGCAGGGGTGCCTGTGCTGATTCCAAAAGCCGCGTTATTAGTAGAAATAAAATTTACATTATTGAATGAGATATCAGCATTCAAAAAAGTGACTGTAGCCTGATTAGGACAATCCCACTCCAGGTTGCCATATATTGACCCTTCAAAAGAAGGACCAGTAGCACCCGTGCTTGCAGCCCTGGCCAAAGAATTACTTTCCCATGTTCCCGTAGGAAATGCGCCCCCGTCTTTTATATTTTCATATACTGAACCATCTTTCATTATAAGAGTAGGCGTTGGTGTTAATGAAGAAACGGTATTACCTCCTTTGGGATTAATTTGAATTTTACCTCCCGAATAAACAGTAACGATCCCGTAAAAATTAACATTCGCGGGCACTCTTGAAGTGACTAGCCGAACACCGGGGTTTGACGGGGAACCAAATAACCTATCCAGTATTAAAGTTCCATAAATACTCCCTACCACACCGGTTGCATACGTCAGATCTATTGAACTATCATTTGTACCCATACCATTAGATCCCCTTAAAATAAGTGTCGCTCCTGCATCAATTAATAATGCCGGGGTGACGGCCGAAGTACTGGTTAGCCTGATTTCTCTTGTAGCAACACATAAAAGTCCCACGGTGGCGTTATTTGTTATAGTTATGGAGCGCACTTCATATACCGGGTGCGTAGTAATAAGTATATCAACGGTAGTATTGATGATAACATCATCACCAGCTACGGGCACTGTAGCAGGCATCCAGTTAGCTGCATCGTCCCAGGAATTTAGTGGAACACCGCCTACCCATGTTATTGTGGCAGCTTTAGTAACAAAACAACAGAAAGAACAGAAGAGTAAAAAAAAGAAGAGTACAAACCTTTTCATGCAATATCGTTTAACGGATGCTCAGGGAAGGTTTTCGACGGGGTGGGGATTGAACAGCAAGATAATAAATAAACAGAACCCGGCGAAACAACTTCCCTGAACTAACGGACAAAATATCCACTTATAAAGCAACCCGGGTATAAATGGCTTTGTTTTGCAGCGGGCTATTGTTTTATAAACCTGATCGTATTCGTTTTTCCTTCAGCGGATATACCGGTTAACTGGTAAACACCCGCTCCAATACCTTTCATTGACAATTGAATGGTTGAATTGCCTGCAGCAACTGAACGATGTTGTTTCAGCATGATCCTGCCCTGCAGATCAACAATGAGAATACCTATTTTTTGAGCAGCCGATGATGCAAAGGTTAACGAAGCTGTGTTAGTAACAATAGTGGGAATAAGCGAAGTAAGCAACAAACCATTTACACCATTCATTACCGCCGCTGTTCGGCTATAAGTAATCTTTCCATCTTCATCTATCATTTTTAAGCGATAATAATTGATACCGTTCTTTAAATCACTATCAATATAGTTATACAACTTGTTTGTTTCGTTTCCATTAATGACAGCTATTTTTAAAAAAAATCTATCAGTATTAGCTCTTTGTATTTCAAACTTTGCAGCAGCGGAACAATAAGCTGCCAGTTCCCAGTTGATGGAAGATTTTGTATTGGCCAGTTTTATTGCATCGAAGGAAATAAGTTTAATGGGCAGCGGGTTTTCAGGATAAGGCGCAATACTGGCTAATGTAAAATTGAAATTAAAAGGCCCCGTGATTGAAGAAAGACTTGTCACATCCCCGAAAGCGCCTGAAAGTCCTGTGTTTGCATTGCCAAGATTTATCCAATTGCTCCCGGAACAATTTGTAATAACCAAACTGCTTCTTTCAGTAGCACGGCTATACCCTGTTGCATAAAGAGTGATTTGATTTACTGGTGGAGTGGCCCCATTTTGCAGACATTGTACTGACCAGTATTCTAACTGGCTTACATGATCAATACCTCCCGTTGGGGTGCCTGGTGAACAAACTACGGAGGGATTTGCCTTAAAATATTGTACAAAATAGCGGTCTGCTGGAGTTCCTACTGTAGTTTCCAATTGAAGAGGATGAATATCTGTTCCGGAACCGATGGGGAATTTATAGGGCGTATTTCCGTCTTTCGCCATCCTTCCATCTACAAAACTATTATCAAGATAAGTAGCCGTAGTAATGGCAGAACTGCCAATAAATATGATATTTGATCCGGTTGTAAGCTTGCCTTCAGTTAAAATAAACTCACCGGAAACCATCATCGTGGTTGATAAGGTAACACCTGTTGTTCCAGGCCCGGCCTGTGAGTTGATTTTTAATTTACCCGAAACTGTTGAAGGCAATCCACTTCCTGTAACCTGGGTAACTCCAACTCCGCTATTATACTCGTAAGTTCCACCACTTGCAAAGGATCTGTTACTGGTCTGAACATTTCCTGACAGACCTGACCCTGCTATACCTCCTGGTGAACCTATTCCAAGCCATGCCCCGGAAAGTAATTGAAATCTTCCGGTCCCGCCAATAACATTTTCTGCCATTTGCAGTGTTCCGCCATTATTCACAATAAAATTATGGGCAACATTAGATAAAGTTATCCCCCGTTGCAAAGTAACCCTTGCGACTGCGAGAACCTGTATGTTCCGAAAATTAGCGCCGAACGTAAAATTGCCTGAACCGGTTATTGTTTGATTGGAAGTTCCGTTAAAGTTCAAGGCCGGCATCAACGCAGCGGAGGTGGGTGATAAATCAAAATTGCCATTGATTATTAAATCGCCTCCTATCCAAAAATTCCCGGTATGAATTGAGTTAAGAGTTACCCCGGCATTAATTTTCAAATAACCCCTTATAACCATGTCCCCGCTTCCGGTGGTTGAAAAAGTTTTTGTACCCGTTGTCGTTAATTCAATTGAGCCGAAAGTAACTGCATTTGCCGGTATCGGCGTGGGGGAACCCTGTGCATATTCAAAAACACCCAGCTCTGTTCCGGCGGCTGTAGAAAGGCTATAGACTACGTCTACAGAGTTCAGACTACAATTGTGAATGTATCTTCCCCCGTTATTAATACGCGTATCGGCAAAGACGGGGATGATAATAACCGTACCCGAAGCAGCAGTATTACTGTTTTCCAAAATTCCACCGTTTCCAATTAATATGGCATCCCCGGAAGTTTGAGTAACTGTCAAAGCAGGCGCTGCTGTATTCGCTGCGGGCAAAAGCAATCTTATCGTGTTACCAGCGCCGGGTGTTATAGCCAGTGTGTTAATGGTTGTATTGGTTGCCCCACCCGGAAGAGTAACTATATAGTTACCGGGAACAATTGAATTATCTAAAACAACATTATCCGTATTCAGGGGAAGCGCATCGCCGACCCAGTTGTTAGCATCATTCCAGGAATTACCATCACCCTCACCATCCCATGTGATCTGGGCATTTAAAATGATAGAAGGGAATACCAAAAAAAGTAAAAGTAAAAACCTTTTCATGCAGAGTTATTTAACGGATGCAAAGGAAAGGTTTTCGACAGGGTGAGATTATATTGCAATTTAATAAAAATATTTACCAGGCGCAAGTTATCCACGCTCCAAAAAATCATTACACCATCTCGTCAATCACGTTATTATCTTACAAAACGAATTGTATTGGTCTTGCCTTCAGCAGATATACCCAACAACTGGTAAGCGCCGGCCGGCAGCCCGCCTAATGACAATTCTATATTCGTATTGCCGGCGGCAATCATATAGTTACGTTTCATCATGACTCTTCCCTG
>JAATGJ010000161.1 GCA_015654695.1 Chitinophagales bacterium
AAGCTGGATACTGATCCGCTGGAAACAGATGTATTGATGAACTCTGGTATAGAAAGATCTTACAGGTCGGTGAAAATCGCCCGTTCTTTTTTGGATGCCGGTTATACAAGTATCCGTGATCTCGGAAATTCAGGAATGTATTTAGATCTCAATCTTCAGCGGGCTATTGATAAAGGGTGGGTGATAGCGCCCCGCATGATCATTTCAGGGCCTATCTTAAGTCCGGAGGATGGACAGTTTTTCGGGCTGTCTTCGCAGAACAGGTTTTTGATTGACAGGGAATACACCGTGATCCGTAATGTAGCAGAAGCAAGACAAGCAGTAAAAGATCATATATCACATGGCGTAAATGTGATAAAAGTAGTGATGGGAGACGGTAAACTAACCTTACCCCTGGAAGAAGTAAAAGCGATTGTGGAGACCGCACATGCGTATGGAATAAAAGTGACGGCTCATGCTACCTACGATGAAGTTATCGCTACAGCATTAAATGCAGGAGTGGATGGAATAGAACATGGTTATGGTATAGCAGACAGGTTGCTGGATAGTATGGTAAAAAAGAACGTATATCTTGTTCCTACTATTGGCACTTTTGAAGGATACAGGGATATTTTTGACCCGGGGCATAAACAAACAGCAGCGCAGTTGAAGAACCTGCAGGAATTTGCAAAGAGCAGTGAAGACATCGTGAAAAAAGCGATGGACAAAGGTGTGATGGTAGTGAATGGATCAGACATGTATGCCTATACAACCCAATCACAGGGTGTTGCCGCGAAAAATTCTATTGAATCTTACTATGAAGGTTGCAGGAAAGCAGCCGATGTATTGCGCACTGCTACGATCAATGCAGCGAAGGCCTGCGGTATTGATAAGATCACTGGTTCTATCAAAGAAAATATGATGGCGGATATTGTGGCTTTCGAAGGCGATATGGAAACGAATTTTGTTACATCTCTTTACAAAGTGAAATTTGTAATGAAAGAGGGAGAAATATACCTCAAATAGTTTGGGGATGGTTTATGGCAGTCAATACAGAAGTATATCAAGAAATAATAGCAGAGTTGCAATCAAAAAATGTAACTCTCGTCGCAGTTTCCAAAACCAAACCGGCAGAAGATATAAAAGCATTGTATGATCTTCGGCAACGGGATTTTGGAGAGAACTATGTACAGGAGTTAGCGGATAAGGCTGAACAGCTTCCCAAAGACATACGCTGGCATTTTATCGGCCACCTGCAGAGTAATAAAGTAAAATACATCGCACCATTCGTACATCTTATTCACGGTGTGGATAGTTTGAAATTATTAGAAGAAATAAATAAACAGGGGTTAAAGAATAACAGGATCATTGATTGCTTGTTACAAATATATATCGCAAAAGAAGAAACCAAGTTTGGGCTGGATGAGGAAGAATTAGCAAACGTGCTAACCCACCGATTAACAAATGCACGGATTTGCGGATTAATGGGCATGGCTTCTTTTACTGAAAACATGAACACAGTAAGAAGTGAATTCAACTACCTTAAAACCCTCTTCGATAAACACGCCGGACTCATAACTCATAACTCGCAACCCGCAACTCTTTCCATGGGCATGAGCAGCGACTATAAAATTGCTATTGAAGAAGGAAGCAATATGGTAAGAATAGGAAGTTTGTTATTTGGAACCAGAAACCCCTGACTTATTGAGTTGACTAAAATCCTTTTTTTATCTTATCCGGAGGCGGCATCGTTTCTTCCAGCCATTTATAAAATTCATGTTGCCATACCAATGCATTTTGCGCACTGAGCACCCAATGGTTTTCTTCCGGCAGGTATAATAGTTTACTTTTTATTCCTCTCAACTGCGCTGCCTGGAAAGCTTGTAACCCCTGCTCAACAGGAACACGATAATCTTTGCCACCCTGTATCACCATGATCGGGGTATTCCATTTATCAACATAGTTGATGGGGTTGAATTGGTTGTACGATTTCTGAGCTGCTGTGTTTTTCTTATCCCAATAGGGGCCGCCCCAGTCATAGTTTACAAACCACATTTCTTCCGTAGTGCCATACATACTGCGCATATCGAAAATACCATCATGCGCAATGAACGATTTGAAACGTTTATTATGTATGCCGGCCAGCATGAAAGCGGAATATCCGCCATAGCTGGCGCCTACACAACCTAAGCGGTTTTTGTCAACATATTTTTCTTTACTTACTGCATCAATAGCTGACAAATAATCATTCATTACCTGTCCGCCATGATCCTTGCTTATTTGTTCATTCCATTGGGTGCCATGTCCCGGCATTCCCCTGCGGTTAGGCGCTACGACTATATATCCCTGCGAGGCCATCAGTTGGAAATTCCAGCGAAATGAATAGTACTGTGTCAACGGTGATTGCGGGCCGCCCTGGCAATAGAGCAATGTGGGATATTTTTTCGCGGGATCAAAATCCGGTGGATAGATCACCCATACCAGCATCTTCTTTCCATCAGTGGTGGTTACCCATTTTCTTTCTGTTTTACACATACCGATAGAACTATAAGTATCATCATTCACATGTGTCAGTTGGCTCATACTGCCATTCGTGATATCAACTGAATATAATTCCGCGGCATGGTTCATATCTGTTCTTGAAACTATCAGTTTGTTTCCTGTTTGTCCTACAATGCCGGTAATATCAAAATCTCCTTTAGTGATTTGTTTCACTACAGGTAGTTTCATAGTTGCCCCTGCATAATCTACAGAAAACAATTGCAGCGTTCCACTAACAGGCGCCCAGAAGAATATATTTTTTCCATCATCGCTCCACCTGAAACCTTCTACATGAATATCATCACGATGTGCAGTAAGGTTAACTATGCTATTTCCCATACCTGTAAATGCAACAAGATCCTGTTTGTCCGATTCATAACCATCTCTTTTCATACTCATCCATGCCAGCGTTCCGTTCTTGCTATAGGAAGGATTAAGATCATAACCCATCATCCCTTCGGTCAGGTTTTTTGTTTTGCCCGTTTCAAGTTCATATTCATACAGATCAGTATTGGTACTTACCGCATAATCTTTTCCATATTTCTTCTTTGCCACATATATCACCGCTTTTCCATCGGGCCTCCATATATAATCTTCATCACCGCCAAATGGTTTGGTAGGGGAATCGTAAGGTTCATCCGGCATTATATCTTTTTCTTCATTGGGTTTACCAACAGGAATTATAAATACATGGTCAAATTTTCCATCTTCCCACGTATCCCAGTGGCGGTTATTAAGATTATCGAAAATATAGACGTTTGATTTTGCCAGTTCAGGATAGTAGTCGCTGCCGCTTATTTTTTTAATTTTTACTTCCTTATTGCTGAGCAGATACTTGCCATCGGGAGAAATATTTTTAGCAGCCAACAAACTGTCGGGCTTGCTGATCTCTGCAGGAGTACCGCCATTGACAGGTATTATATAAGTTTTCCGGTTGCCCTTATTTGCTTCCCAGTCCGGGGTATTAACGGCATACACTATATACTTACCATCTTTCGAAATACCCGTTCCTGTTACTCTCCCAAGTTTCCAAAGAAGTTCCGGGGTCATTTTGTTTTGTGAAAAAACAAATAAAGGAGCCAGCAATAAGAAAGCCGGTACAATTCTTTTACACATGATAAACGATTTTGTATCCGGCTAAATTACTACTATTAAACTATTGCAGTTAAAGCTGGTGTTTTATTGTTTGGGATAATCAATTACATTAAGACCAAGGATGATATTCCGGGTGGCCCGGAGCATGCCATCCTTCATACTTGTTTTTAAAACACCGCTGCCACCAACAGGTTTGTTTTTTGTTCTCTCTGCTTCCGGCAACAACGGATCATTATCAAAAAGAAACTCATCAATCCAGTACTCAGTTTTGCCGGGTTCTTTTATTGTCGGGTGGATATGTTTGGGGTTATTACTGTTGGGATAGGAAGCGGGAACCAGTGTATAAAATTTATATTCACCTTTTTCATTGGTCTTCATCCAGCCCCGGGTATAACCATGACGCTTTGCCCATCCGCTCTCAGTTCCTTTAGTAGCATAAATTCCTTTTTTATCGGTATGATAGATATAAAGAATTACTCCTTTCGCGGGAGTTTTACCATCACGCTGGTAAATGATTCCGCTGATCTCAATCTTAGGTCCCGGCTCATTAAAACCGGGCAGGGTATCCACTTCATTTAATTGCTCAAAAGAGACCGGGCTTTCATAGATAGCTTCACAGCCTTCGCAATTTCCGCCTACTTTTATTTCCTGCTGACCGGTTTTTGCATTTCCCGTTTGTTTCGGATTGCTTTGCGAACAACTATTACAGCTGATACAGACTAATAAAAGAAGCAGGATGATGGAGTGTTGCATACAATTTGATTTTGCGGGTCAAATTTGCAGCCAATAAAATGGGCGTGCAAATTGTTTGGACAAAAAGCAGGTAAAACTTGATGAAAGGCGGAGTTACACATGGTCACGGTAAAATGACGGCTGGTGTAAACTCTTTTACCGATGGTAATTTGTACTTTTATTTTGTACTATGCACAACCGTGGATTAGTAAAATATAAACTGCACCATCTTTTCTTCTGGATGCTGGTGTTTGGGATATGGTATTTCCTGCGTTACCAGGATTATGCTACCTCTGCGGTGGCCACCAGGGTTACTTTTATCAAAGTAGCTGACCTGGCCCTGCTGATCTATATCACCAATTACCTGCTGATCCCGCAACTGTTTTATAAAAAAAGATATATATGGTTTGTAGTATCATTTGTTGTCATGATCGTTACCAGCAGTATTATAAAAATGGTACTCATCGGGTATGCGAACGGCGATCAGCAGATGATCCATCTGTCAGGCGACCTGAAGACACGTATATATGATAATGTGATCCCGCACTTTTTTTTAGTGATTGCAGGAGCAGCTGTAAAACTGATGGTGGACTATTCTGCCTTGCAGCAACGCATGGCTGAAATGGCAAAGGAAAAGGCAGAAGCTGAACTGAGTTTTTTAAAATCACAGATCAACCCACATTTTTTATTTAATTCGCTGAACTCCGTTTATTTTTTAATAAACAAAGAAAACCATGAAGCAAGAGAGGCTTTGCATAAATTTTCGGATATGCTACGCTACCAGCTATATGAAATGAACGGCGCCAGGATACCGATCGAAAAAGAACTCACTTATTTAAAAGATTATGTTGACATGCAAAAACTCCGCAAGGATGAAAATTATTCGGTAGAGTTTAGCTGTTCCCAGGAAGTAAAAGGTTTTTCCATTGAGCCGTTGCTGCTGATCCCTTTTGTGGAAAACGCTTTCAAACATATTTCTCATAAAGCACACTCAACAAATTTCGTAAAACTGGATATCAGCCGCAGTAACGGGCACTTTAATTTTACTATAGAAAATTCAAAAGAAACAGAGAGGACAACAGAACTGCATGGGGGCATTGGGTTGAATAATGTAAAACGCAGGCTGGAGCTTTTATATCCTGATAAATACCAGTTGCAGATCAAGGATGATGAAACTGTTTATAAAGTGGACCTGAAATTGGAAATTGATAATTAATATTTGTGCAGTTATGCCATACCTGTAATGATTTGATAAATATAATATAAGGAAAAGCTATAGCATACCTCTTACAAAGTAAAGAATGAAGCCGCCGATAGATATAATGCCCTTGTTTCCCTTGCTCAATAATGAGTTGATATCTTTTTTAAAAAACTTGTTTCCCGGTGATTGGCAAAAGCAGACCGTTGCCAGTAAATGGAAGGTGAAAGATGTTGCTGCTCATTTACTGGATGGAAATTACCGCCGCATCGCGCTGCACCGGGATGGATGGGCCATATCCCCGGGTAAGCCCGTTGAAAGCTACACCGGTCTTGTACAGTATCTTAATGACCTCAATGCAGATTGGGTAAAAGCGGCTAAAAGACTAAGTCCGCGAATAATAACCGAACTGCTGGAATCAACGAATAAAGAAGTATATACTATTTTTAAAAACCTTGATCCTTTTGCAATAGCGGCATATCCCGTAAGCTGGGCGGGAGAGGACATATCTTACAATTGGTTTGATATTGCCCGTGAATACACGGAAAGATGGCTGCACCAGCAACAGATACGGGAAGCGATGGGGAATACCGGTATAATGACTAAAGAGCTTTATTATCCTTTCCTGGATATTTTTATGCAGGCATGGCCGGTAGTGGTAAATGCAGAAGCAAAAGAAGGAACAATTTTAAAAACGATAATAACAGGTGAGGGTGGGGGAGAATGGTTTTTGAGAACGGATACTTCAGCAGGTCCGGGGGCAAAGTGGATCATTCGGCAGGCCCGGGAAGAAAATGAAAAAGCAACGAACGTTTTATCTGAAACAATTATTGATGGAGATGTTGCCTGGAAGCTATTTTCCAAAAGTGTAAGAAAAGAAGATATAAAAGGCAGCTTTGAAATAAAAGGTGACAAATTACTGGGAGAAAAAATTTTAGACATGGTTTCTGTAATGGCATAAGCATGAAAATAAACTGTATCATAATTGATGATGAACCGCTTGCAAGAAAAGGGTTAAAGGAATACATCGCTGATGTGGATTTTTTACAACTGACCGGTGAGTTTGATAATCCTGTCAAAGCAATGGTTATGCTGGCAAAAGAAGAAACACAACTACTTTTCCTGGATATACAAATGCCAAAGATCACCGGCCTCGATTTTTTTAAAGCAATGCAGCACCCGCCGCCGGTTATTTTTACTACCGCTTTTCCGCAATATGCTTTGGAAGGATTTGAACTGAATGCGCTGGATTACCTGGTAAAGCCCATTTCTTTTGACCGTTTTTTAAAAGCGGCCATGCGGGCTAAAGAGTTTTATGAAGTAAGGCAAAAAAATATCTCGGAGGCTTCCGCAGAAGTAGTGGCACCCGGCTACTTTTTTATCAAAGCTGATAATAAGCTGGTAAAAATATTTTATGACGATGTTTTGTTCGCGGAAGCCCTGCAAAATTATGTAGTGATCCATACCAGCGATAAAAAGTATATGACCTATCTCACATTCAAATCAGTGGAAGATTACCTGCCTGCTGATAAATTTATCAAAACACATAAGTCCTACATTATAGCTGCGGCTAAAATTGACAGTATTGAAGCCAATGATATCCGGATCGGGCCACATCATATCCCTGTCAGCCGGAATCTGAAGGATGAAGTAATGGAAAAATTATTGAAAGGAAAATTCCTGAAACGCTGATATTCCTCTTTAGTAGTATTTGTATAAGGATACACTTAATGTGAATAGTATGTGATTTACTCATTTTGAAATTCCACGATTTCATAGTAGTTTACTTGTCAGTTAGGCTTTGATGCCGGGCTGAAAGCAAATTGTTGTACCTAAATCCAATACCCTATGTCACACGATCTTACGTTCTGTAGTACATTTCTGAAGGAAGAGAAATGGATATCCAAAATGGATTTTATCTACCAGCTTAAAGTGAATTGCGATTGTACTGAAGTTGTGCACAGTTTGCTCCTTAGTTCTTTATACCGGCTTCATTTTGATATGATAACCAGAACCCGGTCAGGCAATATTCTCGTTCGCTGGAAAGCGCCATGATAAAACGGCAAACAGGCAATCAGTCATATTTTTCTATATTCTCCACGATATGTTCATAGTTAATGAGCAATTCCGTCCCTGCGGGAATATCGGTCAGCGCTTCAAAATCTTCACCGTCGTTTACAGAAATGATATTGGGAACGGCAGAATGGTTCAGGTAATTCACCATATCCATTACTTTAAAACCATAGTCGGGCATAAAATAATATTCTTCATCAAAAACGCAATAGGTCTCTACCAGTTCTTTGGAATGCGCAGGTAGTTTTTCTATTTCTGCGATGGGCACTTTAATCCATTGCCCGTGATCTTTTGAAAATATATTACGGCACCCTTTGGGAATATCCCTGATGGCAAATACACCAATACCATGAACGGGGGAAGGTTTCAGCATGGCATAGGTTTCAGTCATTAGTTCTTTCAGTAATTCATCTTTGTTCATATCAATGAGTTATTAGGCCGTTTTAAAGGTCCGGCCAAATATAAGTCTTTAAAAAGTTTTGATAACCGGTATTGATGGATGTCAGAAAATTTCGGAACTTAGGATACTGTTCCTTAACCCCGTTTATTTTCACGTATGAAAAGTCTCTGTTGTTTACTGCTTATTGGATTTGCTTTTCCTGCTGCTGCGCAGAAAAACACCCCGCATATCAGTCATCTTGACCGGGAAGTAAGATCATTTGATGTGGCCGCTCCCGCCATCCTTGTTAAGGAAGTAACGGCGCCTTATCAAACGGACAGGCAAAAAGTGGTCTCTATCTTTCAGTGGATCACTAATAATATTTCATACAATGTGAGGACCTGGAACAGGAGAAAGAAAGAACCTGTAATGTTTGAAGAGCCGGATGATACAGGCAAAATACTTAAACCTTTGAATTTGCGTGTGGCGGAAACAGTTTTAAGAAGACGTGTAGCTGTTTGTGACGGGTATGCCCGGCTGTTTAAAACATTTTGTGATTATGCAGGTATCCCCAGCGAGGTCGTGATGGGTTATGCAAGGGTGAATGGGAGCAGGGGCAGATCAAAATTCAAATCCAATCATACATGGAATGCTGTATATATTGACAGCGCCTGGTACCTGCTGGATGCTACCTGGGCCAGCGGCTTTACCAACTACCGGGGAGATGAGTTCACAAGAGCGTATGATGATAAATATTTTTTGACCTCACCTGATCAATTTATTCTCGATCATTATCCTGAAGATATTACATGGACATTACTGAAAGATCCGCCTGCGCCCGGCGAATTCTATTTGGGCCCTTTTCGTTATACAGGGTTTATTAAATCCCGCATTGATGCATACTGGCCGGCAAAAGGAATCGTAGAAGCAGCGGTGGGTGACAGTATCCGCTTTGAAGTGGAAAGTTTATCTGAACAGGGATTGCTTTTTGTTTCCGACCGGCAACCGGTTGATACCATCTGGTCTGATGATGAACCTGTAATAATCGGGGGGAGGAAAAAAAGTTTTACTTATACCGTTACTGACCCGTCCGCAGAGTGGCTTTACGTTACCTGCAATGGCCGTATCATTTTACGCTACAGGCTCAATATAAAAAAGCCGGATAATAAATTGGCTATATTATCCGGCAACTGATTATTTTAAATTAATTATACAGAGCAGCTATATTCTGCTAAACTCATCAGGCCGCTTCCTGGATATTTGTAAAACTGAAAGCGATCGTAGTTATTTTGTTCCGGTAACTGGTAAAACCGATGAACCCGTCTAATTTCTCCGCCTGCGTTTGCATGGCCGACAGGTTATGGGAAATGGAATCATAATTGAGCGAGCCATCATTTTTTACATGCAGCAATACGACATTTCGGAATGTTTTGGCAGTGATGCGGATACAACTGCTTTCAGTATGTGTGATCACCTCGTTCATCAGGCCGGCCAGTACAGATGACAGTAAATGCTCATTTCTTTCAGCAGTTATATTAACCGGCACATCATTAATGATAAGGCTTTTATTGCGACTGGCAGCAGGCTGCAGGCTGTTTGCCAGGGTGTCAACAAGATCATGCAGGGAAGCTGTTATCATTGTGACAGGTGATTCAGGGGTAAGTAGTTCTGTTTTCATAATGTTTTTAATAATAATAAAAGGGTAGATCACAGGGTACGGATCAGGATATAATTCACGGTTTTCATAGGTTGGATATAAAACGGGATTGAATTATTTAATACGGTACAGTTTTCTTGCTTTTATTTCAGCGCCATATTTTTATTCAACAGTGTAAAGAAAGCAACAGGCAGGATGGAAAAAGATAGAGCATTGGCTCAATTAGCGGTCATCCTAATCCGACAAGCCGTAGAGTTATTACTACAAAAAGGCATAAAAAAAGCGCCATAAGCGCTTTAAATAATTGAATTGCAGGTATTTCCTTTTAAAGTAAAAATGGTAATATGGTTAGCCCGCCTGTTTTACTAATTGTATTTCGCAATGAATACGGACATCATTGCTTACCACTACCTGGCCGGCTTCGGTAACGGCTCCCCACTCCAGTTTAAAGTCTTTTCTATTGATCTTTCCTTCCAGTGTAAAGCCCGCTTTGGTTTGTCCATACGGATCAGCAACGATACCACCGAAATCAACAGCTAATGTGACGGGTTTGGTAACATCCCGTATGGTCAGATCGCCATGCAATTGGTAGCCCTCGCCTTTTTTTTCATATTTCTTACCAATAAATTTTAATTGCTTGTATTGATCCGCTGCAAAGAAATCCTGGGATTTCAGGTGGGTATCGCGTTGTGCATTATTGGTATCAATAGAATCAATATCCGCCGTAAAAATGATGGATGATGCTTTGGTAAAGTCATCTCCCTCTGTTTCTACAGCCAGGTCGAATTTCTTAAAATGACCGGTAACGGTCGTTATCATCAGGTGTTTTACTTTGAATTGAACTTCAGAGTGTGAGGGGTCTCCTGCCCATTTAGTTATTGCCATGTGTGTATTTTTAATGTTTAAACATCAAAATTCGGCAATAGTTCGCACAATAGAACAAAACTTTTGTTATAATAATAAATACTATGTTAACATGTTTACTAATTCCGGCCTTGAGTCTCCGGTTATTTGATTCCCTCTATGCGTCGTACCGGCGTTGTGTGATTTATTTTTCGTTTGGAGACAGCCTCCTGGATCAATCCCGTATTTTATTCATTTATATTTCTGTAACAGTCATTTAATTGTTGGTCTGCACCCTTTGTTTTTCATCTTCTGACCCCGTTGCCCGGTCTCTTTTTTCCTTTACTTTATCATTGCCAAAACTACGGGTATAGGTAAGCCGGAAGGTAGTATTGGTGAACTGGAGCACCCCGCTTACTACCAGGTTTTGTTCCGGGGCATTTACAGAAGGTTTGAACTTAGGCGGACCCAGAATATTGCTGACGGCAAAACGCAATACTCCTTTTTTATCACCCAGTTTCTTCTGCGCACCAAGATCCATTGATCCGAAGGGGTTAAGTTTATAAATGCTGAACAACCCGGCAGACTGGTAGTAACCAGAAAGCTCTATGGAAAAATCTTTTGGCAAGGTGAAACTTTGAATGCTGTTGATATTAAAATTCTTTTGACTGATGCGGAGAGGAGTGCCAAAATAAAATGCGTTCAGTTGCTGCCATGTGGCTATTATATTGTTTTGCATATTCCACCAGTTAGTTATTTTGACCGGGAGAGCCAGCATGAGGGCCATTGTTTTTTGGTTCTTTTGGTTTTCAGCAGCAAAGGTTTGCTTGTTCGTTACCGAGTCCACCTTTGGTGAAAAATTGGTAATGGGTTTGGCTTCATAAGTATAAGCAAGAGAAAATATGATTTTTTTGAGCAGGTAATCTCCTTTCACGGCATCCGCAATAGAGGGTTGTAAAGCCGGGTTCCCTGAAAAAAGAGTATTGGGATCAATGAAGATGACGAAAGGGGCCATATCATTAAAAGTAGGCCGGGTAATTCTTCTGCTGTAGGAAAAATTAAAGGAATTGTTGTCATTAATGGCATGGGATATAAATAAACTTGGGAAAAGATTTCCATAATGGCGGTCAACAATATTCTTTACCAGTACCGAACTGAGATTAGAATTGGTATATTCATAACGAAGCCCCAGTTTTGAACTGGTCTTATCGCTGATTGCCCAGTTAAATGCGGCATAAGCGGCACTTATATTTTCATTTAATGAATAGCTGGCGGTGAGATCCGGATCTTTGATCCAGTTATTTCCTGTTTGCTGTTCTACCCGCACGTCGTTGACAAACCGGGACAGGGTTCCTTTAACACCAGCTTCCATATTGATTTTCTTTCCAAGTTTTTTTGAATAATCGGCATTTCCCGTCCAGAATTTTATCGGGGTTTTTTTATTGCTTCTTGTCGCCTTGTCATATAAAAAACTTCCATTACCGGTGAAATAAGCGCTTACATAATTTACCGGGTCTGTATCTTTATAATATATATAATCGAAATTGACAGAAAGTTTTTCATCCGCTGAAAAACTGTGCTGCATATTAAGATTAACACCAAGATTATACAGGCTATGCACTTCATCATTGGCAATGTTAATGATAGTATCCAGTAGCCCGTCCGAAAAAATATCGCTCCTGTTTTTCGCTTTCATGGCAAATTCGTTGTAATAGCCGGTGACCAGGGCGCCGATGATCGTTTTTTTATTCAATTGATAATCTAATCCAAGTCTTCCGTTGAAATCCGTTACTGTGGGTGTCCTGTCTGTACCCGAAAATGTCTCAATGGCCTTACCCTGGTTGGAGACTTTCCGGTAAAAGGAGAAATATTGTTTAGAATCTCTTTTTGAAAAAGAATAATCACCATACAGGTTCAATTTTCCTTTGCGGTGATTAAAGTTCATGCTGGCCGATCCTATCCAACCATTTCCATATCCCAGGGTAGCTGAGTAAGAACCGTTGGTACCATATTGGTTATTGGTTTTTAATACAATATTGATATAGCCGGCATTTCCTTCCGCATCAAAATTGGCAGGGGGCGTGGTGATCAGCTCGATCTTTTCTATATTGGAAGAACTCATGCCGGACAACATTTGTATCACCGAAGCGATCGGCATGCGGCTGATCCGGCCATTGATCATAACCACTACTCCGCCTTTCCCGTTCATGGATAGCGCATTATTCTGATGATCTACAATAATACCCGGTGATCTTTCTAAAACTTCCAGCGCCGTACTGCCTGCGGCTGTGATGCTGCCTGCTACGTTCACTACCATGCGGTCTATCTTTTGTTCAAACAGCGGTTTTTTTGCAGTCACCTTCACATCGGCAAGCTGTGTTTCTTTTTCGGCCAGTTGTAATGCAGTAAGATTGATCTCTCCCTGCTTTTCGTCAACAGGAAAGGGTTTTGTAAAGACCTGTTTATAATTTATAAAAGAGGATACCACCCAATAACTGCCTGCTGTTATGTTAGTAAAACTGTATTGGCCATTCCTTGCAGTAGTTGTTCCTTTTACCAGCGACGAATCTTTTGTTTTTAACAATAAAACAGTCGCATCAGCCAGTGGCTGGTTATTTGCATCCACTACCGACCCGTTGATCTTTGACTGGGCATAACTACTGTTGCTGGCGCATAAAAGCAGTGTAATGACAGCAAGCCATAGAATTTCCTTTAACCGAAACAAGGTTGGTAGCATATTAGTCTGGCTTTAATGTAAATGGCAACGCAAGCGTCAGAATCGAAACAGGAGTTTAAATAAGGAAATATTAAAATACGAAAAATGCCGGGTACTGTAATTATTTTCTTAAAAATTTGTTTTGGTTTTTCTATGGCTACCTGGTGACATCAGTGTTTTTTACTCCTGCCCAGCCATAATAAGCCATCAATGATCAGCTTATCCTGTATCTTATTGTAAAATGTAAAGGAGAGTTCCTTATTCGTGCCGTTTTCATAGTCAATATCATTATGACCCATGTTCAGGTAGATCATATTGTATTTTTTGTTTGTCCAGGCTACCGGGTAATAACCATGATGCCATATTTCATGTGGTTTTGGGCCGGTGCCAAGCGGGAAGCTGCTTGAATCAATGGATAATAATATATCAATTGCCGGGTTGGTCCGCAGATCATTCGACCACCTGTACCATTCATTGGGTGAGGAGGTAAATGTTTGGGGCAAATTCCTTGTGGACGGGTGTTGCCGGTCTTCCACTCTTAAGATAGCCGATGTGGGCCTCCAGGTATTGCTGGCATACTGGCCCGATCCTAAAAATACATTATGGTACCAGTCCCAGTTTTGGGGATAGGCCGAAGGGGTCAATGCAAACCCAGCAAAATGAAAGCCCATCCAGGCGCCGCCATTTTCCATATACTTGCGGAAGGCATCGCGCTGGGGAAGCGAATCCGGACGTGTATCTAAGAAAAGCACTACCTGGTAACCTGATAGAAATCCTGTATTCAGATTATTCCAGTTATTAGTTGAGTCATACACAAAATTGTATTGGGTTGCCATTTGCGAAAACCAGTTGTTGGCTTCATGCACAAAACTGATATGTGCCCGGTCGTTCCGGGCGGTATAAAAGCCAATCACTTTAAATAGGGAAGGAGAGTCCTGGGCATGGATAATAGCTGAAGAAAATAAGGCGATACAAAAGATGATTACCTGCTTTGTGATGCCTGGTATCTTTATAAATGGAAGCATATTCTTTTTTTAATGAACAGCAATGTATAATAAATATACAATGCCTGCCGGTTTTCTTCCGCATCATTTCTTATATTCGGACTTATAAATTTCCTTTACGCTTATGAGAAAAGTAATCCTGTTCGCCATTTTATTTTTGGCGCTGTACGCTGTTGGTTCGTCCCAATCACAAAAAAGAAATCTTCGCCCCGGTGATATCTACCGCCTGCAAAGTACAGGCGATGCACAAATATCCCCTGACGGCAAATGGGTAGCCTATACGCTTACTTCAGTAGATTCAGCTAAGGACAAACGCAATACAGATATCTGGATGATGAGCTGGGATGGAACGGAGACGGTACAACTCACCAGCAGTCCCGATGGAGAAAGCAGCCCTAGGTGGAGCCCGGATGGAAAATATATTTCATTTATCGCCGCCCGCAATGGTGGCAGCAGCCAGGTTTACCTGTTAAACAGGCTTGGCGGCGAAGCAATAAAACTTACCGATGTAAAAGGCGATCTGAACGGTTATGCATGGAGCCCGGATGGAAAGAAATTATTGCTGACCATGAAAGATTATGAGGATACTGCTGCCAAAAAAGGGAATAAACCTTATGTGATAAACCGCTACCAATTTAAGCAGGATATAAGCGGCTACCAGTATGATAAACGCAAAACACATTTGTATCTTTTTGATGTTGCAGCCAAAAAAACGGACACACTTACACGGGGTAATTATAATGAAGGCGGCGCACAATGGAGTCCCGATGGTTCTGCCATTGCCTTTGTAAGCAACCATACCGAAGACCCCGATAAAAATGAGAACACAGATATTTTTATCATAGATGCCAAACCCAGTGCTATTGCAAAACAATTTACTACCTGGAACGGGAGCGATGACTCGCCCCAATGGCGTCCTGACGGGAAAAGTATTGCTTACCTGCGCAGTACATCAGATGCTAATTACAGCATGTATGATCAGCCAATTCTTACAGTAGCGCCTGTTAATGGGGGTGAACATATCCTGGTGAGTAAATTGCTTGACAGGCCGGTAGCTGCTCCGCGATGGGATAAGGAAGGTGCAAATATTGCTGTACTGGTCACTGATGATTGCGAACGATACATTGCAGCGTATGAACTAAGCAGTGGAAAGATGAATAAAATAATTGGCGGCAACCGTTCATTCAATTCACTCGAGCGGCACCCGAATGGCAACTGGATCACTTCGATGACCAGTTCTCAACTGCCTTCCGAGTTTTATGCACTGGAGAATAATAATCTTCGACGCCTTACCAAAGTACAGGATGATTTTGTTTCACCACTTTCATTAGCATCAGTAGAAAAGTTTACTTCCAAAAGTAAAGATGGGGCCACTGTATCCAATCTTTTGTACCTGCCCGCCAATGCCGGCAAAGAAAAATTACCGGTGGTATTTTTTATACACGGGGGCCCGGTAGGACAGGATGATTATAGTTTTGATTTAGCAAGACAAATGCTGGCCGCCAGCGGCTATGCAGTAGTAGCTGTCAACTACAGGGGAAGCAGCGGACGCGGGCTAGATTATTGCAAAGCTATTTATGCCGACTGGGGCAACAAAGAAGTATTGGATATACAGGGCGCAGCTGATTATTTAGCCAGTAAAGGAACAGTAGATGCTGACCGTATGGGCATCGGCGGATGGAGCTATGGGGGCATACTCACTGATTATTCTATTGCAAAAGATACCCGCTTTAAAGCAGCCGTGAGCGGGGCAGGCAGCGCTTTGCAACTATCATTGTACGGCGTTGATCAATATATATTGCAACTGGATAACGAACTTGGTCAGCCCTGGAAGGATAAGAATTATGAAAAGTATTTAAAACTATCCTATCCTTTTTTACATGCTGATAAAATTAAAACGCCTACACTATTTATGACCGGCGAAAAGGATTTCAATGTGCCGGCTGTTGGCAGCGAGCAAATGTACCAGGCGTTGCGTTCTATTGGAACCCCAACAGAGCTGATCGTTTATCCCGGACAGTTTCATGGCATTACTGTACCGGCTTTTCAAAAAGACAGGTTTGAACGCTATGTTCAATGGTTCGATAAATTTTTAAAAGTAAAAGGTTTTTAAAAGTAAAAGAAACTGAAAACATCTTTGCTTATTTTGTTTTCTTTATTGTGCAGGGACAATGAGGACGACTGCTAATGAAATTTTCCTCCATCGTTATCCCGTATATTTATAGCCACTCAATCAATCTTTTCAATGAAGATTTTGCCATTCATTATTATTATAGCTGGTCTAGGCTTTTGCTCCACGTCCCCGCATCAACCGCAAAGCCCTGCTATTGCCGTGAAAGAGCCAATTAAAACAGGCGCTGAGCAAACAGAAAAATACCTGCCTTATCTAAAGGGGAAAAGAGTTGCCATCATGGCTAACCTTACTTCTATCATTGGCAAAACTCATTTAGTAGATAGCCTGAAGTCACTGGGCGTAAACATTGTAAAAGTATTTGGCCCTGAACATGGTTTTCGGGGTAATGCCAGCGCCGGCACGCAAGTCGCTGATGAAATTGACGCAACCTCCGGTATCCCGGTGATCTCTTTATATGGAAAAAAGAACAAGCCTTCTAAGGAAGACCTCGCTGATGTGGATATACTCATCTACGACCTGCAGGATGTAGGATGCCGTTTTTACACCAATATCAATGCACTGGTACGGCTAATGGAGTCGTGTTATGAAAATGGGAAGGAGATGCTGATACTTGACAGGCCCAATCCAAATGGTTACCTGGTTGATGGCCCCATACTCGATATGCAATTCAAATCCGGTATTGGTATGTTTCCCATTCCTATGTCACATGGTTTGACAGTGGCTGAATTTGCACAAATGGCCAATGGGGAGGGATGGCTGAAGGATAAAATGAAATGCACTATCAAAATAATACCGGTAGCTAACTATGATCATGATATGCCCTACACATTGCCGGTAAAACCATCCCCCAATCTGAATACGCATCAATCCATCATGCTGTACCCTTCCACCTGTATGTTTGAAGGTGTGTATGTCAATCATGGCCGCGGCACTTATTTTCCATTCACTGTATTGGGCAGCCCTGAACTGAAAGGCAAATATGATTTCAGTTTTACACCCACCGGTATCAAAGGAATGGCAGAAACACCATTGTTCATGGACCAGCTTTGTTACGGGCTGGACCTTCGCAACTACGATATTGGTTTGTTGCGGAAAAGCAAACAGATCAACCTGCAATGGATCATTGAGCTGTACAAAGCTCATCCACACAAAGAAAAATTCTTTGACTCCAAACTCAGCAAAGAAATGGGAACTATTGAAAGGCTCATCGGTTCAGGTTTGTTCAGGCAGCAGATCATTGATGGCAAATCAGAAAAAGAGATCCGTGCAAGCTGGGAACCGGGCCTTAGTGAATATAAAATGATGCGAAAAAAATACCTGCTTTATTCGTAGGAAAAATTATTACCGGTTATTCTTTATGCTGCAGTTAAAGGTTCTCAATTTTCTTTTGAATGGTCAGCTTATCTGTCTGTGTTTTTGCGAGTAAAAAGGCTTTTTGGAAATTTTGCTTTGCTTTTCTGTTGTCAATGTCAGTGTATAATTCACCCAGCAGGACAAAATAAAAATGATTATCCGTTAAGTTTAACTTCTCTGCTTCTGCAATGGCGGTTGTTTTCCCTTTTACTTTTGATAGCGCATAAGTTCTGTTGAGTGCCGCAATAGGTGAGTATTCGATTTGCAGCAACTGATCAAAGAACTGTAAGATAGCTGCCCACTTTTCTGGTGTATCAGCTTTGATGGTATGCCAGTATGCAATACCAGCTTCTGCATGATATTTTGAAATTTTATTTCCATGCGATGCCTGGTGAAGAAAATAGGCGCCTTTTGAAATCAGTTCGTGATTCCATAGCGTTTCATCCTGGTCATGGTATAAAATGATTTCTCCCTTTTCGGTTTTCCTGGCATTAAAACGTGAAGCATGAAAACACATTAAAGAAAGTAAGGCGTTTACAGCCGGTTGATTGGTTTGTTCGTTTTCAATAAGCAGGTAAGTTAACCGCATCGCTTCCAGGCAAAGGTCTTCCCGTAATACAGCGTTATCACTTTCAGAATAATAACCTTCATTGAATAGTAAATACAATGTCGTGAGAACAGTGTCCAGTCGTTTATTTATTTCTGCCTCACTGGCGAAACCTGTAGCTATAGGTTCAATTTTTACTTTTTCAAGTCTCAATTTTTCTTTGGCCCTGAACAGTCTTTTGTTGATGGTTTCTTTACTGGTTAATAAAGCGGTTGCAATTTCATCAATGCCAAAACCGCAAAGAATGCGTAGTGATAAGCTTATTTGCACTTCGGTGGAAATGGAAGGGTGACAAACAGCAAATAACATTTGCAGCTGGCTATCCATAATATTTTTATCGGACAAGTCAATTTCAATTTCCTGTATTCCGGGTTCAGCATGTCTTATTTGCGGGGCGATTTTCCCGGTAAAAACCTGGTGACGGCGAATATGATTTTTTGCTTTGTTTTTTGCAACTGAATACAGCCAGGCTACAGGGTTTTCTGGGATTCCTTTATAGGTCCATGTTTCCAATGCCGATAAAAAAGTTTCGCTGGCAATATCTTCAGCCGTTTCAATATGTTCAATACCGAAAGCCTTACAGAGTACCGCCGTTATTTTTCTGAATTCCGTCCTGAATAAATGTGGTATTAATTCTTTTTGTTCCATAAAATAAAAGGGACTGTCTCAAAAGAGAAAAAAAGTAACACAAAGAACACAACGTACCATGAAGTACACAAAAATGTGTTACATAATTCCGTCATGTTCTTTGTGTTCCAAAACACTTTTGATAAAGGCTCTTTATTGTTTTTTAATGAACTCCATCACCCTTGGCGATTTTTCGCACTTCCACAGTATTACCATCCCCTTGTAAAACAGGAGAACCTTTTGCAAATTCAACGGCTTCATCAATGGAATCCGCCTTGACAATAATGTAGCCGCCGATCGTTTCTTTGATCTCACCAAAAGGACCGTTGGTAACAACATTGTTATGTCTTACTACCCTGGCATTTTCAAAAGGCAAACCCGTACCGCCGACTAATTTATTTTGGGCAGCTATGCCACCCATCCAGTCCATTGTTTGTTTCATCCAGATCTGCATTTGTTCCGGTGAAGCCAGTTTGCTTCCGTCCTCATGCCTGAAGATTAATATAAACTCATCCATGTTTTTTTGATTTTAGTATTTAAAATATTTTTCATTTACACCCTTATAACAAATGAGAATGCCGGAACAGGACATGATACGAAAAATAATGTTTGCTCCAGGATGCAAAATTGAAAAGTCCAAAAAAAGAAGCTTACGGCATTAAACTGCTATGTGACGCCAGTAGTTGCCACCTCTCATTCCTGAATATCCAAACGTCGGTATATCTCGCCACCCGGTAATAAGGACCATCTTTATCTTTTCCATGGGTTAAAATTTTAAACGTCGCCACGGCCGTATTTTCAAATGACCGTATTTCCAGGTCTTCGAGTTTATCATTACCTCCTGATCCGTATGCCGTATCTGTAATTTCATTGATCACCTGTTGTTTATTTGCCAGTTCACCGGTTCGTCCTGTTGTCATAATAAGTTCATCGGCTAAATGAAGTTGTAACCATTGCGTATCTTTTTTCGCGATGGCCCTTGCCCATTCAATATCTTCCAGCTCACGGATGACACTGTCTATGACGGATGCCGGAAACGTCTTTTGTTCTGGTTGTATGGCTGATTTGTTTTGGTCATGGCATGAAACGATCAAAATTAAAACGGAGATAAATAGTAACTTATTCATACTGATTATTGATTAGACGCCGGTTTTTGCCGGGGTTACTGGTTTTCAAACTTACTATTATTTTTATAGCAGTAGCTGAACAACATCGTTTGGACTAAATCCATATATTGAAATGCTGAAAGTGTGGCAACTGGCATTATTCAAAATCTTATTTTATTTTCACAACCCTGTATCCTGGAATTTTGAAAAACATGTTTTCAGACCTTAATGGAAATATGCTCATTGAAACTGTAACCTTATTACGGATACATTTTTTTCTTTATTGAGAATGACTAAGCGTAAGGATAAAAGCAGGTGCCATGATTATTTAAAGTAAGACAGTTTTCCTCCTCAAATTTTACTAACTTTTCTCTAAATTTTATGTATGACGACGAATGCTGCCAGTTTAAGAAAAACGTTTACCATTAGCAATGATCATCCCGCTCCCGGCTCCGTAGAAGAAAGAACAGCTTTTGCCAATATCCAGCAAGGATTTGGACGGCAGTTTGAAAAAATATTCCCGGATAAACTGGCGCCACGCACTGTCGTCGCCCTTCCTTCACTTTCACTTGACCAGGATATTCTGTCGAAAATAAAGGGCGCTGTGCATTATGAAGAACGAATGCTTTGCCTGCTGATGCTTCTTCGCATGCCGCTTACAAAGATCATTTATATCACGAGTATTCCTGTAACAGACAGCATTGTTGATTATTACCTGCACCTCTTGCCGGGTATCACCGGTCAGCAAGCCAGGCAACGGCTTACTATGCTCAGTTGTTATGATGCCTCTGTCAAGTCGCTTACGCAAAAAATACTGGATAGGCCCAGGCTGGTAGAGCGGATCAAGCAATTGATAACTGATCCGGATTCTACGCATCTCACCTGTTATAATATCACACCGCTGGAAAAAACACTGGCTGTTCAATTAGGTATCCCTTTGTTTGGCACTGACCCTGATAAGTTTTATGAAGGGTCAAAATCGGGTGGCAGGAAAACATTCAGGTCAAGTGGGGTTAATCTACCGGAAGGGTTTGAAGACCTTACCACCAAAGAAGATATTGTAAAAGCGCTTGCTGCGCTGAAAAGAAAAGATCCTGCTTTGCGAAAAGCCGTTGTAAAAATGAATGACGGGTTTAGTGGTGATGGCAATGCGATCTATAAATACCCTGCTGTTGCTGTTGATGATAGGCTGGAAAAAAATATCAGCGAAACCCTGTCACAACAACTAAAGACCGTTGCAAAAGATGTAAGCCAGGAATTATTTTTTGAAAAATTCCGGGAGATGGGGGGCATTGTAGAAATATTTCTTGAAGGCGATATAAAAATGTCTCCATCGGTGCAGTGCCTGATCTCTCCCGCCGGGAAGGTTGATATCGTCAGTACACATGACCAGTTACTGGGCGGAGATGACGGGCAGGTATTTATTGGCGCTATCTTTCCGGCCGATGAAGCGTATAGCGTGCCGCTGGCAACAGAAGGAAGAAAGATCGCAGAAGCTTTGGCAGCAAAAGGTGCGCTGGGAAGATTTGCCATTGATTTCATTTCTGTAAAACAGGAAGATGGTTCCTGGAAACATTATGCCATTGAAATTAACCTGAGAAAAGGAGGTACTACGCATCCCTTCCTGATGCTGCAGTTTTTAACAGATGGTAAATACCATGCTGATACAGGCCAGTACCTGACGGCAAGCGGAAATAAAAGATTTTATTTTGCTTCTGACAATGTAAGCCATGAAAAATATAAAGGGCTTACCCCGCAGGACCTCATGGATATCGCCATGTTTCATGAATTGATGTATAATGGTGCGGCGCAGCAGGGGGTGATGTTTCACCTGGTGGGCGCCCTTTCTGAACATGGTAAACTCGGGCTGGTATGTATCGGCGATACACCGGAAAAAGCGAAAGAATATTATGATAAAACGATCCGGATACTGGATCATGAATGTAATTAGCATCAGCTCGCTGCATATATCCATGCCTCTTTCCCGGATTGAAGCGATACCTTAATTCTTTTATAGTTATCCGGTTCATATTTATCAGCCAGGAGCAATTCTTCTTCCGAAATTTCAAAGACGGTTCCTTCAATACTCTCAGTGCTGTCTGTTGATGGGATCAATGTTAGTTGATATTTCTCTTCGCCTTTTGAAAGAAATAATTCGTCTTTAATTTCAATCGTAGCGAGTCGGTAACCTTCCAGGGTATCCTTAGTGCCCTGTAAAAGCCGTCCAAATAATTCTACCTGAACCTTGTCCTTTTGAAGAGTTCCGTAGGAAAAAAGATATTCTTTCATTTTAAAACGCTTGTATTGGCTTCATCTCTTTTCCCAAATGTAATTAATTTTCAATCCGGGAAAGATATGTTGGATAATCCCGGCTCAGACGGGAGATTCACCATAATCAGCCTGCAATTTTTATTTTTCTTTTACTGGCCAGGAACACTACGGGAAAGGCAGGGGTAGTACTACTGGCAATCAGGAAGTAGCAGCAAAAAATTAAATCCCGATTTAATGTATATGTTTTTACCTTAGTTCTGACATTATTTTCACACTACCACCTTATAACTATGAACTATACAAAAACCAAAACTAAGCTTGTTTTTCAGCCTTTGCTATTTCTTGCTATTATTTTCATCGTTGTTTATTCTTTATTGTACTGGCTTTTATATATCCAGCTTAATATTATCCCACTAAAGGAAGATGTTGTTCAAATATGGATACCTGCCGGGCTTGCTTTTACATGCGTCCTGCTTTTTATAAGGCAACGGGTACATATTTTAAAACTTGATAAAGACAATGGAAGAATAAGGACGTTATATTACATGGTGGGTGCTGCTGTTTTGTGGATACCTACCATACTAATGTCAGGTTATCTGGCAACTGCTACCGGGAAATTGACCGTGCTGGTTTCCATAAAGGAAATAGCAGGAAAACCGGCAACCAAATATTATAAAGTAAGTGAGTATGTACTTGATCAAGATAATACCGGCATTGAGTCTGTGATCTCTTACAGTGGTAAGCATAACCAATACCTTGATCTTGATATTTATATAGCAATACCCATTATTGCTGATTTATATGATACGCTTTCATCTCCATCAGCCTTTTTGTCTCAACATTTTCTTCAACAGGTTTCCAGTAAAATTTCAGATACCGAACGCGGGAAAAAATGGGAAACCTTTTGGGAAGAAAGTTTTGAAAAATTTGACAGGGACACAATACAGTTTACTTACATGGAGAGAACAGGTAATAATGAAAAAAGAGACAACCTGCTGATCGCAGCACGTAAATGTAATTTGTACCAGCCCGGGGCGCCCCTTATAATTCTTAAACCAATAAACGAACCTTTTGATCAAAGAAATGGCAATAAGCTGTTTTATATTTTCCTGTCTTTTGGAATTGGCCTTATTGTATGGTTTATAATGATAATCATTCCGGGTCTTCATGAAGATAAATCTGAACGTTTTGAATCTGGCGGTGAGTCTTCTGTAAAGCAGCAATTAACTGAAGCCTATAAAGCAGTTAAACCTGTAAAAGGGTTTGTTGCCACACCTGTTTTTGTAGCATTAAATATCCTGGTTTTTATATTTATGGTTTTTAAAGGTCTTGGTTTTACTGCATTCTATTCCCGTGATCTTATTCCGCTGGGAGCTATTTATGAACCTGCCATACAACAAGGACAATGGTGGAGGCTTATTACAGGAATGTTCCTGCACGGGGGTATTATGCATTTGTTTATGAATATGGTCAGCCTTTACCTCGCGGGCATGCTGGTGGAGTTGTTTATCAATACAAAAAGATTCATTCTTGTTTATCTATTATCTGGAATAGTTGCTGGCCTGGTAAGTTTATGGTGGCATGATAAACCGGTAGTAGCTGTAGGTGCATCGGGAGCGATTTTCGGATTATATGGTGTATTATTAGCAATGATTATTTTTAAATTGTTTGATGCTTCCTTCAATAAGTTTTTGCTTATTCTGCTGGCTTGTACCGCAGGATATAGTTTAGTAATGGGTTTTTTATCCCGGGGAATTGACAATAGTGCACATCTTGGCGGACTTATCGCAGGATTTATAGCTGGTATCTTTTTGGCGAGAATGATGAAGAAGCAAAACAAGGAAGCCGGAAATGTCATGTGATACAGCTGTTGATTTACGTTCTGACTGGTGCTGGCGCCCGGCCTGACCAAAAATCTCCACCGGTATCCGGTCTGTAAGTAGGGTAAATACAGAAATTAATTAACTATCGTTGCGGAGCAGTACAACCACTTAACACAGCTCTTTCCAAAAACCGGGATTTTTTCTTTCTTTTGGCAAAGCGAAAAAGAACATATACTACATTTGAACAGCCTTAGTTAATTATGCTGAAAAAAGTATTCATTGCCGCCGCCTCATTTTTATTGTTTGCCTTTTATGCTGGAGCGCAAATCCCTTCACCACTTATCTTTAGCAGGGTGACGAAAGAAGACGGGCTGGCGTCCAATATGACCTTTCAGTCTATACAGGATAAGCAGGGTTTTTTGTGGATCGCTACACAGAATGGTTTCCAGCGTTATGATGGCCACCGCTTTCTTACTTTCCGGCATATACCCGGAGACACATCTTCCATACCGGAGAATACAGTCAACCATTTATTTATTGACAGCAAAGAACGTTTATGGTTATTGTGTGATAAGCAGGCAGGCTTGTTCAATACCGTCCATTTTACATTCAATGAAAAAAAGATCAGTTCTCCCGCTAACATGATCAAAAAGATAATGGAAGACGGGCAGGGCCGGCTTCTCCTGTTTGCAGACAGCAAACAATTTGTTTACAACGAAACAAAGCAGTCATTTGATTCCGGTTATTCTTTACCTCCTTTGCCCCCGGGATATACTATCGGGGATATGGCAGCGGACCCTTCAACAGGCGCATACTGGTTTACTGGTAAGCAGGGATCGTTTTTGTTTGATCCGAAAACAAAACAGTTTAATGATCATGCATTAGATAGTTTTGGGCATGTTAAAAATGCACGGTACCCGTTTATTACAAAAGATGGTGTATACTGGATGGTGAGCTGGATACCATTTACAGGTAGTGCACCGATATTATACAGTTATGATAAAAAGAGAAACCAGCTACAGCATTTTGAAAAGATACGGCCCTATAAGGCTGCTGATACTTATTATGAAATATGGAGTGTCTTTCAGCAAAGCAATGGTACTATTTGGATCTATGGCATGGGCTTACTGGCATATTATAGCCCGGAAGAAAAACGCTTCAGTGTTATCAAAAGCGATCCCTTCCGGCAAAACGGGATTGACTATGACCTGGTAAGCAACTTGTATGAAGACAAAGAAAAAAATGTATGGGTTAGTACCAACAAAGGATTATACCGGTTTAATGTGGAGGCGCAGGTTTTCCGGAATATCCCCAACCACCGGATCAACGATACCACGATGCTCTATCGCGGCGTTTCGTCTATCGTACACACAGCGGGAAATGGTATCTGGGTAGCCACCTGGGGCGAGGGTGTTTTTTCATATAATGATCAGTTGCAACCCATTCCCAATCCCGTAACAGATGCAGACCCGCTTAACAACCGGTTACACATCAGTTCTATGATGCAGCGGCGAAATGGTGAAGTGTGGATGGGTCTGCATAATGGTGAAATAAAGATATATGACCCGGCAGCGGGTAAATGCTTTTCCGTATCGCCTTCCTTATTAAAAGGAGAAAAAATAACGCAGTTATTTGAGGACCGTGGCGGTAATACCTGGATCGGATCTACCGCGGGCTTCCTGGTTAAATGCGAAAACAGCAATTGGAAAGATACCGCCCATGCTTTTACAACCATGCTGTCAGAAGCCAGTGATATATTTAAATTATTCCAGGATGACAGTAATCATTTATGGATATGCACATCATCAACCGGGGTATATGAAATGGATATCAGCACCGGCCGTATACTCAAACAATTCAGGGAAACGGGAGGCAAAAATGATGGCCTGCTCAATGACGGCGCCACGGATATTGTGCAATACAACGATAGCATTTATATAATTGCCAGCGATGGCTTATGTCTTTTAAACAAACGGACAAATACTTTCAGGTACCTAACGGCCGCCGAGGGTTTGCCTGCCGAGCATATCACTGCTCTTATTGCTGACAAACAAAAACGTCTATGGGTAGCTTGTGATGGCGGCCTCTACCGGTTGAATATTGACAATAAACTCTATGTTACGTATGATGCCGCGGATGGGATCACCAATGATATTTTGCAGGTATCATCACCCGCTGTTTTACAAGATGGCCGGATCGCCATTGGTACGCCCAATGATTTCCTGGTGTTTGACCCGGAAAAAACAATTGACCGCAAGGAACCGCCGGGTGTTACTATCACCGGATTTGCTCTTGGTGCTGCATATCTTTCTGTTGATTCGCTGCAAAAACTGGATAGGGTAACATTGTCCCATGATAATACTTTCATCCGTATTGAACTGAGTACACTTAGTTTTCGTGACCAGTATTATATGTATTACATGCTGGAAGGATTGGATAAGACATGGAAGCGGGTGTACAATAATGAAATAACGTACCAGGTATTGCCGCCCGGCAATTATACCCTGATGCTGAAAACCCAGAATGGGGAAGGAGCGGAAAGTAAAACAATAACCATGCTTTCAATAGAAGTAAAACCGCCTTTCTGGAAAACATGGTGGTTCTACAGCTTGCTGGCGTTGCTTATCGGTGCATTATTATACTGGTTCGATCATGCACGCATTAAACGCAAAACAGCCGTCCTGGAAATGAGGAGCCATATAGCAGATGGTTTGCACCAGGATATTAACGAGGCCCTCGGCAATATTACGATACTCAGCGAAATGGCAAGAATGAAAGCGGACAGGGAACCGGAAAAATCAAAAGAGTTCATTGAGCAGATACATACCAAGAGCCAGAACATGACCCTGGCCATGGACGATATACTGTGGGCCATTGATCCCGGCAATGACAGCATGGAAAATTTCATGCTGCGCTTCAGGGAATACGTTGATGCATTGAAGATCCGCCACAATGTACAGGTAGATGTACTGGTGGATAAAAAAGCAACCAGCCTCCAGTTGAAAATGAAGATGCGCAATGATATATTCTCATTGTTTAAGAGCGGTATCACCAATACTGTAAGAACAGGCGCCACCAACTGCCGCATACATATCGCCTACGAAAAGCCCAGTCTTATTTATACACTGGAGTTTGATACCGCCACCATGGACATGAAACAAATGAACAACCTGCGCCTGCGAAATGAATTAACCGAAAGACTGGAAGAATTGAATGCGACGCTTGATTTTAAAGAACATCAGACGAGTGCAGTGTTTGTATTAAGTATCCCCGTGAGGAGGGATGGATTGTAGTGCGTGAATGTTTTAATAGTTATGTTGCCAGCGACAGTGCTACTAAGGAACCTGGGAGGAAATGTATAACCCTGGTTTTAAAGTGGTCGAATTTGACCACTTTAAAATGCAGGCAGGGCTTCCTTCATTTGTTTTAAGTCCGGGGCACATGCAGTGAGACTCGTCCCGGAAACAAACTATATCTTTAGGAAAAGAATCATTAATCTACCATGGTAAAGAAAATTCGAAAAACAATTGAAAGTGCCAATATTAATTTTCTCATTGGATCTGGCCTCTCAAGACCTTTTCTTGAGGTATTGAACGATGTTGAAATCTTTTTATCTGATTCCCAAAAAACATCTGCTGAAATAACTGCCAAAAAAAAAGAGTACTTTAATAAAGTGATGGTAGGGAACTTGGATATAATCAATGATACTTCGAACATGAATAAGGATGATGTACTTACTAATTACAAGAATTTTTATAAGATATTAAACAACATTCTTCTCAAAAGAGAAAATTCAATACTTACCAAGCAGGTAAATATATTTACAACCAACGTTGATATTTTTTCTGAGAAAGCCTTAGAAGATACTGGTATCGAATTCAATGATGGATTCCATGGAAGATTCCGCCCAGTATTCAGCCTTAGCAATTTCAAAAAGTCATATTTTAAAAAGAGTCTTCATTATGAAAATACGTCGGAAATTCCCGTATTCAATATCTTAAAACTCCACGGATCACTGACGTGGAAATATAATAAAGCAGCTAACAAAATCTTTTTGGACTGTAATCTGGATTGTGTTAAAAAAGTAAAGGCAGATTTATCTAATGCTGATTTTGACAAAAGCTATAAAGAACTGATTATTGTCAATCCAAACAAAGAAAAATTTGAAGATACCTTAGTTAAACAATATTATTATGATCTGTTAAGGATATATTCGAACGAGCTTGAAAAAGAAAACTGTCTGCTCTTTGTCCTAGGATTCTCCTTTGCTGATGAACACATTCGAGATTTGACCGCCCGAGTAGCCGATTCAAACCCTACTTTGAAAACTTATATTTTCTCTCATGGAACTTCTACGACTATTTATGATAATCTTCGAGATGAGGCAAAAAATCGGAACATCGAGATTATTGTTCCAGAAGTAGGAAAGAATTATGACTTAAAAACTTTAAATGCTGATATTTTTGAAAAGATCATTGCTGAATCAGAAGATGTCGTTGATCCTGCGATCGGAATAACTGCTCCTTAAATCTCTATCATGAAAATAATACACCCAACTACCGAAGAATATATAGTCAATAACTCCATCTTCCGGATAGGGCAAGTAGTATCAGTTGAAGGACAAACAGTGAAAGTAAAAGTAGATAAGGGGAAAAATACCTCCTCAATTCTATACAAAGGTCAAACAATCCAGAATATAGCAGTAGGAGGTTATATAAAGATTAAGAAGGGCTTCTCTGAAATGATTGCAAAAATCGAAGGGGAATCGATAACTGAAGAGAAAGAATTTTCCAAATCAACTTACAAGAGTACTAAAGAGAAAATCAATCGGATACTAAATGTTAAGATTTTAGGATTTTTAGAGCAGGGTTTGTTTCAAAGAGGAGTTCGTGAATTACCACTTTTGGACAATAATTGCTTTTTGTTGCAAAAGGAAGAATTTGATGAAATACATAATTTTGTTCGTTCTGATGATCAAGCAATCGAAGTAGGGAAACTTGAATATGATGATGGTCAAAAGATTGAATTGGGAATTAACAGCCTTTTCGCTAGTCACATTGGCATTTTCGGCAATACCGGTAGCGGTAAATCGTATACACTTGCAAAGATATATCGTGAGTTATTTAAGAAATTTAAAGGCAATAAATCCTTCGTTGAAAATGCAAAGTTTTTTATTATAGATTTTAATGGTGAGTATTCAGGAATAGAGACCATAGTTTCCCATAAAAAAATTTATAATCTTACCACTCGAAAACCAATTGATAAGATCAAAGAAGCTGACAAAATCCCACTATCAGAAGAAGATTTAACTGATCTCGAACTGATTTGTATCATGGCAGATGCCACTGAAAAAACCCAACGGCCTTTCATTTCAAGAGCATTAAAACAGTATAAAAAAATTGAAAGCAGTAATGAGCCTCTTGATTATTTTCATAACATATTAAAGGAAAGGATTCGGGTAACACTTAAAATGTCGAATAAAGACAAAGCATTTACTTTAATTGATTACTTGTCTATAATTATTAATAATGACGAAAGCAACAACTTGTTAGAATCTATCGAATGGAATAATAAAAATCTTCATTTCATGCCAAGAGGTGGCCCTTCAAGGGAACTTTCCGATGCCGAAATCGAAGACACAGAGTTATACCAGTCTGTTGATGAGTACACTTTTCCAACTGATGTTTTGTCAAAAGTGATTCATTTCCTTTATATCCAGTTAATCTATGACGTCTATAATGACAAAGCACAAAATGAGCATATCGCCCCTGCTGTAAACAAACTGAAAAGTAAAAAAGATGATATCCGTAAGGTATTAAATACTAAGAGCAACCAACCCATTTTCCCTGAGGGACATAATTTAGTTGTAGTGAATTTGAACGACGTTAACCTTGAAATTAAAAAAACCTTGCCATTACTCCTTTCAAAAAAATTATACTCTGAACAGAAAGTTATTTATGGCGAACATAGGAACAAATCTCTCCATCTTATCATTGACGAGGCGCATAATATATTGTCGAAAGAGTCACATAGGGAAGCGGAGAGCTGGAAAGACTATCGGTTAGAAACGTTTGAAGAAATCATTAAGGAAGGCCGAAAATTTGGCACCTTTCTTACCATTTCAAGTCAAAGACCGTCTGATATCTCTCCTACAATCATTTCACAGCTTCATAACTACTTCTTACATCGCCTGATTAATAACAACGATCTACTCGCTGTTGAAAAAACAATCGCTTATCTTGATAGAGTTTCTGCTGATTCCATTCCTAATCTTTCTACCGGGACGTGTATCATTGCTGGTTTGTTA
>JAATGJ010000082.1 GCA_015654695.1 Chitinophagales bacterium
ATGAAATGCTACAAATAATGAGTGCTTCGCTTTTTGACAAAGCACCCTTAAATGAGTTATTGCAAAGCCCTATCTATAAGAATGTCAAAGAACAAAAATGCGAACAATTAAAAATTGAACTAATTTAACGGGACACTAATGGGATAATAGTTAATACTCATTTCTTTTACTTTTCTCTTCCAGTAAGTGCTATTCCTCTTAAGGGCGAATCATTTTTCCTCTGACCATTTATTCCGGTGTACATATTGGTTGATATATTAACCGGGGCTGTTAATGATATACCTATGAGCCAGGCATCTCCTGTATGTACAGTTGATGTACCCCATTCTTCCATATCTCCATCCCCCTTCAGGTAAAGCCTGAAAGTAATAGACATGATACCTGAGCCGGTCGCGAGTACTGATCCACTGGCAGCACCAGAACCGGTAATAGAATTTGGATCAGCTGCTGAGTTTAGAATTTTTGATCCTTCACCAATAACTAATTCACCAGAGCCAGACAACTTAGATAAAAATATGCCTTCATTTTGCATTTCCAATTCAGTAGTGAATCCTAATGAACTGTAAAATCCCCCTAAGCCTACTACATGAAGGATGGGATTAGCAACAGGCTGATTAAAACTAATTGTCAGGTCCCCATAATAATAACGGCCATGGGTAGCCGCTTTGTTATTATATAGGGCTCTTGCGGAGGTAAATATTTCTATTGCCCTGTTGGGGTTAATATCAATCTGGTCACGCGATGTTGCTACAGGTGAAAATGTAAAATCGGTGATGGAAGCAGCGCTTATTGAGTTTATCAGCGGGAATATTTCAGATTCTACAGCATAACTGTCAGCACCATTGGGCTTAGCTCCAAAACTTAATCCCCTGGCAGTTCTGACCTGTTCAACGGGTAAGGTATATTGCTGATTGCTTAATGAAAAAGTTACAGATAATTTTGGTGAATAAGATGCAGGGATATTACCGGAAGAATCGTTGGTATTACTGCCAAAAGCTATTACCTCGTTCATCAACGAGGGGCCCTTCTCTTCAGGATTGATCGCGGTTGTTTTAAGCTGAAGAGCATTTGATTGCGCATTTAATTCAGCGGTAAATAATAATACAGCAGGAAGTATTATGGAGAATGAGAATCTTTTGCAGAGTAAAAATAATTTCATCGCTTTCAGTTTAGGTTTCAGCTATTAAAATTGCTGTTGCTCTGCATGGTATTGGACTTCAGTAGCAATTAAAAACCTTTTGAAAGCCGGATAGGAAACCACTTGTAAATCTATTTCCCTGGTAGCCCACTGGCCATATAATGACTATAACCCTTAACTTTTAAACTTTCTTTCGTTGTGCAGAAGCTTTTTTGCGTTTTTGCCCTGCATTATATATCTGTCAAGACTGGCTGGCTATATCAATGATTTGAATTTGGGGGCGGTTGATAGAGGTGAGGAGAATACTTACTGCTTTTCGTTCTTCTTTCCGATGTTGATAGTCATTACCTGTGAAAATTCAATTTGACCATCGTTAGTAACAGAACTTAGACGATAATAGATCACTCCTGCTTTGCTGGCATTAATATTTTTATCAATAAACGGGTAATTCATTGTTTCTGAAGTATTGCCGAAAGCGAATACAATACCCGCCTGGCTATAATTTTTTCCATCAGTACTTTTTTCGATGATGAAATGGCTTATATTCTTTTCAGAAGAAGTTGCAAATTTCAGTTCTACTCTATTGTTATTCTGCATACCTGTAAAAGAAGAAACTTGTGAAAAGACAGTTACCTGGATAAAAAGAGCCAGTATTAATGTTAAGATAGTTTTCATTGCTTTTGCTTTGGAGTAAATAAATGATAAGTACGGTTTGCTTTTTTGAACTTTTCCCTGTGATTGCAAAGAGACCGGCTTTGGAAGTGAAACAGACCGGGAAGATATTGTTGTTTGTTTCATGATCGGCATTCGTTGTTTTCTCAGGGTTTGTTCGATTCGAATACGAAAATAATACACGGGTTTTAACGGTGCAACTTTTACGGGTACTTTTTCCCAATAATTACCGTATTTTCTGTAGTAGTATTACGATGAGTATTGATTTGCAGTTACATACCTGAAGGGGGAGAAATAAAAAAGCCAGTCCTCTTTACTGAGCCTGGCTTAATCTGTAGAAAACTATCTTCTTTTTGCTTGTTTATCTCTTTGTATGCAGTTCAACTTATCGAATCCTGGTAATAACGTGATGATGTCCTTTATCCGGGTTTGCGTTCAATTACAATTAACCGGCTTTTCAACAATCTGACCTCTGTAAGATATTATTTCCTGAATGATCCTTACCACAGCAGGAAGTGAGGTCTCCTATTTTTTATTTATTTTCTTTCCCGTACTGATTGTCATTGCCTGTGAAAATTCAATTTTACCATCGTTAGTAACAGTGCTGATACGGTAATAGATCATCCCTGTCTTTTTAGCATTAATATTTTTATCAATAAACGGGTAATTCATCGTTTCTGAAGTATTGCCATAAGCAAATACGATTCCTGCCTGGCTATAATTTTTTCCATCGGTACTTTTTTCGATGATGAAATGGCTTACATTCTTTTCAGAAGTAGTTGCAAATTTCAGGTCCACCCTGTTATTACTGAGCATACCGCTGAAAGAAGTAACCTGTGAAAAGACAGTTACCTGGATAAAGAGAGCCAGTATTAATGTTAAGATAGTTTTCATCACTTTCGTTTTAGGGTAAAGAAATAATACGCACTGTTTGCTTTGTTGAACTTTTCCCTGCGATTGCAATGAAGCCGGCTTAAGAAGTGAAACAGACCGGGAGAATATTCCCTTTGTAGTTGTAGTTTGTTTCATGACCGGATCTCGTTGTTTTCTTAGGGTTTGTTCGATTCGGATACGAAAATACTCCACGGGTTTTAACGGTGCAAGTTTTACGAGTATTATTTCCCAAAAAATACCGTATTTTCTGTAGTAAGTTTACTATTCATGCAGCCTGCCAGCCAGTTATACTGCTTTCATTAAAGTAATACGTGGCATTTTGTGAACATGATTAAAATGAAATGGCCTCAAACCCGGGTTTGAGGCCATTAAATACAGTATATAATTCTTAGTTACTTATTATTCTTTAAAAGCTTCTGGTAAGTCGTTCCGGCATTTTTATCCGTTATTTCGACCAGGTAAACACCTCCCGGTAATTGCCCAAGATCCTGTATAGCAATCTGGGAGATACCTTTCGCCGCTGACTGGCTGATATTGCGGATCAATTTTCCGCTTACATCTATCAGCTTTATATCAACAACAGTTTCCCGTTCGGTTGTGATGCTTATTGTAATAGCCGAAAGGAAAGGATTCGGCCATATAGTTACTCCCGGTTTTTTGGATAGCCTGACAGCAACAACGTTACTATATGTTATTTGCCCGTCAATATCCACGAGTTTTATCCTGTAATAAATAATCTCCTTCTGCATCAGGCTCGTGATATTATCAGGCATTTGATAGTCTCTTTTATTGTCACTGCTTCCCGCTGCGGGAACCTGGTTACCTGTTGCCGTAAAGTTCCTGTTGTCGCTGCTGCGTTCAACTATAAAGTGATGGGTATTCTGTTCCGAAATAGTATTCCATTTTATAGTAGCGATGTTACCATTTAAGTTTGCCATAGCCGTAAGGCCGTTTGCCGGCAGCGCTATGAGCCAAAGCAGGGTATAGGTTGCAGGGCTCGGATCCTTGAACATGGCAGCATCCACAAAGGAATAGTTGAACGTTATCGCTGTATCCCCTAATGCAGCAGCAGTAACTTTAATTTGTAATAAAGACGGATTGAAATTATTAAACTGCTGCCCGCTGGTAACCAATATTCCATTATAGTACATCTCTGAATTGCCGGGAACCTGGTCTATGATAACAGAACGGGTGGTGAGTACGCATCCCGAAGTACAATCTTCCGGATCGGAACCACTTACTACCGGTGGATTCATTCCGGCACCATCCAAAATAATATACTGGTTGAGTGTCGGATGATTAATGGTTCTGATCTTATTATCGGAATCGGGTAAACGTTGAATCCCGAAATTAACATTGGTTACATTAGTTGCAGATGTTTTAACAGCAATGGCTACAGTGGGGGTTCCGGATTTATTGCCCGACCCGGCTCCGTTATTCGTGCCATACGCGTCCCCAACAGTTACCCAGTTTGCTGCAAATCCGGGAGCAGAAGGCGGTGTTGCCCCTACTGACACACTAGTAGTTGACAGGACCAGCGTATAATCGGTAAAAATCTCAGCCAATGGAAATGAGTAAGCGCCTGTTAAGCTGTTTACTGTAGTTTTAAACGCCACCTTTCCTGTATTATCTGTCAGGTATGCATACACAGTAGCTCCACCCGGTGAACCTATAGCTGTTCCGTTTACCAGCGCATCTACCAAACCATTTCTATCATTATACAAAGTACCGCTAATGGTTATATTGGGTTTACCGAATCCAAAATCAAACTGCGAGGTACAGGTACCTCCACTGTTTATTGTCACCGTTTTCAGTGCTGTTGTTGTTGCTGTGTAATTGGCCGGAACCGATGGAGACGCAATACTTGTAATATAACATTGCGGGTATTTCAAATATATTATTGAAACATTATCTATATACACCGTATCACCATCGCCTACATTATTATTGGTCAAAAACCGGATGGCAGTATTAGACGTTGCATAAGAAGTAATATCCTGGTTATAAACGGTAACATAATTTGCATCTGTAGTACCATCACCTGCAATAGTATAGATAGTTGTAAATGTCGGAGTAGCCACTGATCCGTTTGCGGTTACCTGAACTAAAACATCGTCTCCTGAAGCTAATGTGGCGCTTTTTCTCCGGTAAGAGAAAGTCAGGAATGCTTTGGTTGAACCGTTCAGGTTTACAGACCGCCTCGCTGATACGTTATTATCTTTTAGCCGGAGACCAAAACTGAATGCTCCGTCTTTAACAATCTCCACATCGGTATTCGCTGCTGATTGAGATGTATTACAAAATCCGCCGGATGGATCTCCTGCATCTGTCCAATCGGATGACCATGGCGAATCACCGTCCGTACCATTAGCACAGGTCCTTACGCCACCGGTACCATCAAAATTATCTTCCACTGATTTTTCAGGATATTTAGTAAACTGGTAAAACCCTGAAGTGTCCACTGTAACAGAATCCGTGAGTTCATTAGGATTGATAGTACCACTGCAATTTCCATCAGTATATAAATACACTTTGACACCTGCCAAGCCTAATGCTCCGTCATTATTTAAGGCATCTTTGTTTCTGTCTGTAAATACCTGGCCTGAGATAACATTCTGATTTCCGTTTGAAGGGCATGTACTTATTCTAACTACCACCATGGCCATATCACATACTATCGGGGAAGGTGTAGAACAAACCCTGTACTCGAAAGTATCTAATCCTGAAAATCCGGGATCAGGAATATACAGGATCGTGCCATTACTATTGACACTAACAGTGCCATGTGAAGGCTGAAGCAACCCGAGTGTTGTTACGGTTGATGGATCTATAGTTGCTAAGAAACCAAAATCATTATCCAGTATCGTGATTGTAACAGGCTGATTCACCAGGCTGGTAGCATAATCATCGGTGGCTATGATCAGCTTTTGTTTACAGAATGGTTGTATGGTTGAGCCCACATCCCAGTAAGCTACACCAAAACCGCCTACATTTGACCCCTGGGGATCTTCTCCATATACGGCGGCGATATTAGCGCCATTACAGGTGTAAATCGCAATTCCGCTCTGGTCATTATCGGAAGGGTCCTTAATTTTTATATAATTAAGTGCATTCAGAGCATACGATACATCATAACGTAAACCACATGGACTAAGCAGGCCGGAAGAACCACTGATATTACCATCGTATTTAACATAGATAGTTGTATTCGCTGAAGGAGTTACCCAGATAGGGTTACCGTTTACATCTGGTCCTGCAGGAGCTGTCAGGTCAAGACCACCGGGGGCCCAGGCAACTGTGGTATAATCGGACAACCTGGATTCTGATATAAGGTTAAATGCCCAGTCATATTCGTGTCCGCTATTTGCGCCCCCGCCAGGTGAATAGGAGTCAACTATTTCAATGGCTGTAAAAGATTCACCGGTCAGGTTTACAAATTTGTAGGCAGCAGTTGTTGAATAAGCAAGGGGAAACCGTACAGCCGATTTTGCCGGAACAGTAATAACCCCATTGGCAGGAGCGCCGGAATACCAATTGATATTGATCGGCCTGTTTAGGCTGTTATATAACATAACTACCGATGTATCTTTAGGGTTATCTCCCGCATTATCCGAAGTGGGAACAGGAGTATAATAAATATTGGAATACCAGGTAGCGGGGAAGATCGGCGCATTGCGGATAGAGAACTGATCTTTTCCGCCAGCATTGAGTTCTACACCTATAGGTTTATTACTGGTGATTGTTGCACCGGTAAGCACCCCGCCATTGAGCAAGTAAGATTGTCCTTCATTTAATGTAGTCGTAGTTTCAAGAGTACCATTATTGTCTTTATCAATATTTACAATGGTATTATTCTGCGAAGCTCTTATGAACAAAGAAGTATAATCAAAATCCCGGCTGTTAAAATCCTCTCCTAAAGGAATAGTGAAGGATTGCCCATAATCATAGGTAGATGTAACATTTGTTTTTATTGCCTGCATCGGCATGCGGGTTGGTTCCCCGGAAACCTGTGTTAACGCTAACTGGCCACTGGAAACAATCTTATCTCTTCCGTCGTAGAAAATGCTGGCGGGATTCCGTGGGTTTGCAGTCATCGTATTATCCAGTACAATACTTCCACCGGCAGGAATAATATCGCTTGGAAATCCTGGCGCTATACCGTTAAAAGGATCACCGTCGCCCCACACTTTGGTAGTGCTTTGCGTTGGGTTTAGTGAACTGGATTCATAACCGTCTTCCCATTCATCCCAGACAATAGTCATTCCGGGATAAGGTATTTTGATACTAATAACAGTACGGATAGTATTACCTGGCATCGAAGTGTTGGAAGAGGCAAGTAAGGCTGTATAAGCCTGTTGTTCAGGATAAGGAATATAATAGGTATGCGATTTAGAAGCGTCGGCACATATATCAATAATGAAAGGGTCAATAGTAAAAATTATTTGAGCCGTCGCACAAAGGGGGGTAGGAGCTGTTAGGTCGCATACCTGGTAAATAATAGTATCCTGTCCGGCAAAAGCGCCGTTAGGAAGGTAAATGACTGTATTATTTGAAATGTAGGCCGAACCGTTCTTTGGGTGCACTGTAATAGCTAAAGAAGCATTATTAATATTGTTATTAGGATCATAATCGTTTGCAAGTACATCAACTACAATTGGTGTACCACCCGCACCGGCGATACTATCATTGACTGCTACAGGAGCGCAGACCGAACAGGAAGTGTAAACAATGTCTTTTGTATTAGTAACAGTGTTTTCAAAACCTTCCCTGGCCGTAGCCGAAACACCATAAGCGTCCCCGGTTACCGGCGTGTTCCATACATATTCATAAGTACGTATGCATCCCAAGGTGGCTACTGATGTGGCAGCTACAGTTGTACCCGGAGGATTGACTCTTATATTAAGGCCTGTGATATCATTGAATCCAAAAGGATCTGTTACAGTGGCACGTATATACTTAGTGGTGCCGCCTATACCACTTGAAACCGGCAAACCACCAGGGTAAGCAGCACTATAAACATTCAATGAAGTAATATCTATGAAAGTTGAAACAGGCAGATCAATTCTTGATGGCTTGGTCTGACTATCAAAATCAATTCTGAAATTCACTCCTGCCTGGGCTGTAGTTATTTGAAGGGATATTGCCATTCCTGCAGGCACGGTAATATTTGCGGCAAGGGTACCTGTCCAGGTCAATAAACCACCGCTATATGCAGGATTAGAAAGAGTGATAATATTATTTCCGCCGTAATGCAATACAGCTGTAATAGCAGGATTTGCAGGCATTGTGCCGCTGGATATAGTAACATAATTTCTTATGGTGATAATTCCTGCTTTTATTGTCAAATCGCTGCAAAGCACCGGTGCCTGGGTGAAACTGGTAGAAGTAGTCCCGGCTGTACTTAATATAGGTGTACTTGCAGTAGTGGCATCTGCTGTATTCACAGGGTCCACCCTGTCCAGTGCCTGCGATGGATCAGACAGATACAATTGTTTTACTGCTGAAGTTGAATTAATGTTAACAGTATGCGTTGCAGTTCGTGGCCCGTTACAACCTGCTGCGCTGGCTGTGATAGTGGTAGTACCACCCCAAACAGCTGTATAGGTAACAGCTCCTGTGGATGCGTTTATGGTGTTGCCGGCGGCTATACTTGCAGCATCAAGGGTATATGTGATACCCGTTGTTGTTGTTGCGGACGCAGTATATATTACTGTACCTGCTCCCTGCAGACGTGTTGATACCGGACCCATTGCAAAAACGGGTGTACCGACAGTGGCAGTAATAGTAACAGTATGCGTTGCAGTTCGTGGCCCGTTACAACCCGCTGCACTTGCAGTAATAGTTGAAGAACCACTCCATGCTGCTGCATACGTTACAGCCCCTGTAGATGAATTTATACTATTACCACCTGTTACACTTGTTGCATCAAGACTATAAGTGATCCCTGTAGTATTTGTTGCTGTAGCGGTATATGTTACCGATCCTGCTCCCTGGCAACGGGTAGAAGTGGCTCCCAATATAAATACCGGAATACTTACAGTAGGTGTGATAGTAACAATATGATTTGAAGTTCTTGGGCCATTACAACCTGCTGCGCTGGCTGTAATGGTTGAGGCACCACTCCATCCTGCTACATAAGTCACAGCGCCGGTGGATGAGTTGATTGAATTGCCTCCGGCTATACTTGTTGCATCAAGACTATAGGTAATACCTGTAGTATTTGTTGCAGTAGCCGTATAAGTTACTGTACCTGCACCCTGGCAACGGGTGGAAGTTACTCCCAGTGTAAATACAGGAAGGCTTACAGTAGGTGTGACAGTAACAATGTGATTTGAAGTTCTTGGACCATTACAACCTGCTGCGCTGGCTGTAATTGTTGAGGTACCACTCCATCCTGCTACATAGGTCACAGCGCCGGTGGATGAATTAATTGAATTGCCTCCGGCTATACTTGTTGCATCGAGACTAAAGGTGATCGTTGTAGCATTTGTTGCAGTAGCGGTATAAGTTACCGATCCTGCTCCCTGGCAACGGGTAGAAGTGGCTCCCAATGTAAATGCGGGAATACCCACCGTTGGTGTGATTGTAACTGTATGTATTGCTGTTAAGGGGCCGCCGCATCCGGCTGCGCTTGCAGTGATAATTGAAGTACCGCTCCATCCCGCTACATAGGTTACAGCGCCAGTGGACACGTTAATAGAATTACCACCGGATACACTCGCAGCATTAAGACTGTAAGTGATACCTGTTGTATTTGTTGAAGAAGCTGTATAAGTTACTGTACCTGCTCCCTGGCAACGGGTGGAAGTAGCACCTAAAGTGAATATGGGTGTAGTAACGGGTTGATTAATTGTTACAGTATGTGATGCGGAGGTTGGCCCGTTACAACCAGATGCGGTTGCTGTGATGGAAGAAGTACCACTCCACCCCGCCACATAGGTAACAGCCCCGGTAGATGAATTGATCGAATTGCCGCCGGTTGTACTTGCCGCATCAAGACTATAGGAGATAGCAGAACTATTTGTTGCTGTAGCAGCATAAGTTACTGTTCCGGCTCCCTGGCAACGGCTGGAACTTGCGCCCAGTGAAAAAACAGGTGTGCCGACATTCCCTGTTATATTAACCGTATGTGTTGAAGTTCTCGGGCCGTTACAACCTGTAGCGCTTGCAGTGATTGTTGAACTTCCAACCCATAAGGCTGAAAAAGTTACAGACCCTGTAGCTGAATTGATAGAACAACCCCCAATTGCACTTAGTAAATCCAGTGAATAAGTGATTCCTGTATTATTGGTGGCTGTTGCAGTATAAACAATCGTCATTGCGCCAAAACAACGGGTAGAAGTTGCACCCAGCGTAAATACCGGCGTACCTACAGTTGCTGTGATCGTTACGGTATGAATGGTAGTGGCAGGACCGCCGCAACCTGCTGCACTTGCTGTAATAGTTGTTGTACCACTCCATCCTGCCAGATAGGTCACAGCGCCTGTGGATGAGTTGATAGAATTACCGCCTGCTATACTTGTCGCATCAAGACTATAGGTGATACCTGTAGTATTCGTTGCAGTAGCCGTATAGGTTACTGTTCCGGCTCCCTGGCAACGGGTAGTACTTGCTCCTAATGTAAATACAGGTGTTCCAACAGAAGCGGTAACTGTGACCGTATGTGTTGCAGTTCTGGGACCGTTACAACCCGCTGCACTCGAAGTAATAATTGAAGTGCCTGACCAGCCTGGCGCAAATGTTACATCACCTGTGGAAGAATTGACAGAATTACCACCGCTTATACTTGCGGCATCAAGACTATAGGTGATACCCGTAGTATTCGTTGCATTAGCTGTGTAAGTTACTGTTCCTGCACCCTGGCAACGTATTGAACTTGCCCCTAATGAAAAAACAGGTGTACTTACATCCGGTGTCACTGTTACTGTAAGGCTGCCGGCGCCACTACTCCATGCCAGCGTAGCATTGTCCTGTGACCGTATATAATAAGTACCGGAAGAATTGACAATATAAGTTGATCCTGAATTAGCTGTACTTGTGCCTGTCGCACTCGTTTGCCAGTACCAGGTTTCACCGGCGGGCGGTGTACCACTTGCTGTAAGTGTAACACCGGGGTTAGAACATTGGGGAGAATCGGATGTTGGATTACCCGGATTCGCAGGAATAGCAATAACAGAACCGTTCAGCGTTATATCATCAATGGTCCATACTGTTTCAGATTTCTTGACATTGATAAGGTATAGCCGGAATGTTACTGCGTTAACACTTGCAAAACTTGCCGCCGCAAATATTACATTAGGTGATTGAACATTTTCATTTGCGGAGCCTGTAGCAATATTTGTTGAATAGTTATCAATACTTGAACGAAGTATCCATCCTGTATTACCGGTACCGCTTCCGCTTCCATTCTCGCTTACACTATGAGTAAAAGATAAAGAGGTTAAGTTTAATGCATAATTCAAATCAGCGGTAATAGTAAACTGGTGATATTCGTTCAGGTCTATCGTGCCATTTTCATTCCAGTCTTCGTACTCACATTTATCAGTTGATGCGTTACATGTTGCGTTAACAGTAGAAAAATTACTAAATACAGCATTAGCAGGCTGGGATGCCACGGCGGGATTCTGGTTGGGACAAGCGCCTGACCCGGTAAAGTCATATACCCCAAGCTGAGCCAGTACTGGTGTACTCATCAGTACCAGTAACATTGCAGTTATTGAAAAGATTTGAATTGATTTGATCACCCATTTTTTACCTGAAACGGGTAATAAATTTGATTCAAAGGAGGTTTTCTCCTGGTAGAAGTGGTTCATAGGATTCATTTTGGGCATACGATTTATTTCAACAACTCTCCTGAGTATATTACCCTTTGGCTACAATGAAAACCGATATGAAAGAGGTGAAACCGGGGGCGAGTATATTCCCATAGTTAAGGTGGCTCATTTCATGGTCGGATTTATATTGTCTTCATAAGATATCTTTCTCTAAAACATAAACATACTACTCATCTTTTTTACTTACAAGTTTTCGAAGTGTTTCAAAATAAATACCATGCTCTTTTAGTAATATTACGATGGCAGGTGATGTTTAATTTACTATATTTTCATTTTTTTCAATTATAGCAAAGGAACAAACGAAGGGAGAGAAGGTATTATTATTTGCATACCGGTGTCTTTTTAGCTATAAGTGGAAACCGGGCACGAAGTGAGGAAATTTACCCGGCCTTTTACACAACCAACCATAGTAACTATAGCGGTTTGATCAAAGTGATTTACTGATAATAGTAGCAGGAGGTTCAGGCATTACTTTTCATAATTCAACACCGGTCCCACCCCGCATTTCCACATCCCGGAAAGAATGTCAATTTTCTCATTCTTTAAAATTGCCTCTTGCCATAAACAAAAAACATCTTCTTTTAATGGAAGATGTTTTCAAACTATTCAGGAAAGTAATTATTATTTGTAATGGGGGATCAGCCCGTTAGCCAGTTCCACCATCTTCTTCAATCCATCTTCCGGTAAATTACCTTTTTTAAATTCAGCCATCACATCCGGCAGCTTGTTGTCCATTTCCATCAGGAAATGTTCTTCAAACTCTTTCACTTTTTTTACCGCTACGTCTTTTATAAATCCGTTTGTGCCGAGGTAAATGATAGCTACTTGTTTTTCTACGGCGAAAGGAGAATACTGCGGTTGCTTCAGAATTTCCACGTTACGGGCACCTTTGTCAATTACAGATTTAGTAGCAGCATCCAGGTCACCACCAAATTTTGAAAACGCTTCCAGCTCACGGTACAACGCCTGGTCAAGTTTCAATGTACCTGCTACTTTCTTCATGGATTTGATCTGTGCATTACCACCCACGCGGCTTACTGATATACCCACGTTGATGGCAGGACGGATACCGGCATTGAACAGGTTACCTTCCAGGAATATCTGGCCGTCAGTAATAGAAATTACGTTAGTGGGGATATAAGCTGATACGTCACCGGCCTGTGTTTCAATAATAGGTAACGCTGTTAACGAACCGCCGCCTTTTATCAAATGCTTTATGCTGTCAGGTACATCGTTCATGTTCTTTGCCACATTATCATCACTGATAACTTTAGCTGCACGTTCCAGCAAACGGCTGTGCAGATAGAATACATCACCCGGATAAGCTTCACGACCAGGGGGACGACGAAGCAACAATGATACTTCACGATAAGCTACGGCTTGCTTGGACAAATCGTCATAGATAATCAGTGCCGGACGGCCGGTATCGCGGAAAAATTCTCCGATAGCAGCGCCGGCAAATGGTGCATAGAACTGTAATGGAGCAGGATCAGAGGCTGAAGCGGCTACAATAACTGAATACTCCATAGCGCCGGCATCCTGTAATGTTTTCATTACACCGGCGATAGTAGAGGCTTTTTGACCAATGGCAACATAAATACAAAAAACAGGTTTGCCTGCTGCAAAAAATTCTTTTTGATTAATGATCGTATCCACAGCGATCGCCGTTTTACCTGTCTGGCGGTCACCGATGATCAATTCACGCTGGCCACGACCAATCGGGATCATGGCATCAATGGCTTTGATACCCGTTTGCAATGGTTCTTTTACAGGCTCACGAAAAATTACACCGGGTGCTTTTCTTTCCAGCGGCATTTCAAAACGTTCTCCGGCAATAGGGCCCTTTCCATCAATAGGCTCACCTAATGTATTGACTACGCGGCCAACCATTCCTTCCCCTACTTTAATAGAAGCGATCTTTCCTGTACGGCGAACTTGTGATCCTTCCTGTATACCACCTGTTTCACCCATCAATACCACACCTACATTATCTTCTTCAAGGTTCAATGCAATAGCACGAACACCACTTTCAAATTCAACCAATTCACCATACCGGACATTACCCAGTCCATATACACGGGCAATACCATCACCCACCTGTAATACTGTTCCCACTTCTTCAAAGTCAGCGCTTACGTTAAAATTGCTTAACTGCTGGCGCAGTATCGCACTTATTTCATCTGGTTTAATATCTGCCATATAACTTGTTTATCGTTTTTACTTATTTTTTTGAGTTATAAACCCGGCTGTCCTTTTATCTTGCTCCATAGTCTCTTCTGAAACCCATTATCCAATTTACCTGATCTTATAAATAAAGTCATTATTGTCAAATTGTTTCGCAATAGTTCTGAGATCATATGCAATACTTGTGTCCACCAGCTTATCGCCTACCTGCAATACAAATCCGCCTATGATGTCTTTGTCAACTTTTTCTTCCAGTTCGATATTATCGTAGCCGGTACTCTTTTTTACCTGGCCAATGATAGCATTTTTTAACTCATCGCTTAGCGGGAAAACAGTGGTTAATTTTACCGTTTGAATATTCTTGTACGCCTTGTACTGTGTAATAAAGGCAGTAGCGATCTCCGGCAAATTGCTTTCGCGGCTTTTATTAATAAGTAACGTATTAAAAGAGGAAGTAAGTGCGCTAAACTTACCGCTGGCCACAGCATCAACGATCTTGATTTTTTTATCTCCTGAGATGACCGGGCTTTTCAGCAGGTTTACAAAATCAGGGTTGCTTTTGCAAACCGATTGCAACCATAGCATATCCGCATACACCTGTTCTAACTGCCCTTTTTCTATGGACAGATCAAGCAATGCTTTTGCGTACCGGGTTGCTAAAAGTGGATTATGCATATTATTTAACCTTCGGGCTGAGAGTTATGAGTTTTGACAAGAACGACCAAACCCGCAACCCGCAGCTGATAACTAATTCCTTTTTTTAATTCAATTTTACTTCATCAACTAATCCCTTAATAAAGGCTTCCTGTGCTTCCTTATTGTCTAATTGCCTTCTCAGCACCTTCTCTGTTACTTCTATTACCAGTTTCCCTATTTCGTTTTTTACTTCCGTTACTGCTGCCATTTTATGTATATGGATAGCGGCCTGCGCATCGGTAATTATCTTATTGGCTTCGATTTTTGATTGCTCCTTCGCTTCGTTAATTATTTTTTCCTTGATTTCTCTTGCCTCTTTCAGCAATATGGCCCTTTCTTCACGGGCTTTTGCCAGTAATGCTTCGTTCTCACTTTTTAATTCCGCCATTTCCGCTCTTACCCTTTCGGCTGTTGCCAGCGAACTGGTAATGCCCTGTTCACGGTCACGAAGACCTTTGATAATAGCAGGCCAGGCCATTTTTTTCAAAATGAAAAACACGATCAGGAAGGCCAGCAATGTCCAGATCAATAAACCAAATTCGGGAGTAAGAAGTTTCATATGCTAATTTGAAAATTTAAGACTTAACTGCATCCTCCGCCCTGTGCATCGGATGCAGTAAATTTTTGTTGCAACAGATCACAATACCATTGCAAGAAAGCCTACGATGATCGCAAACAAGGCAGCCCCTTCTACCAGCGCCGCGGTCAGGATCATGTTTCCGCGAATGTCGTTCGATGCTTCGGGCTGACGGGCAATAGCCTCCACAGCGCCTTTACCGATCTGACCGATACCGATACCTGCACCAATCGCAGCCAAACCTGCACCGATAGCGCCACCTGCATTCGCAGTTGCTTCTAAAAGAAATAGATTCAATAAATCCATGATACTTGGTTTTTATAATTAAAAAAACTATCCTAAATAATTACAGCTTCTTCATGATGATCCACATCATCATGGCTTCCTTCAAAAGCCTGGCCGATGAATACCGCTGTGAGCATGGTAAAAATAAATGCCTGTAAAAAAGCCACCAGCACTTCGATCAAATAAATAAATACTGTAAACCCGATAGATAATGGGGATGCGCCCCAGCCTGCAACCGGGTTTAACTGGCCGAAAATAAATATTAATGAGATCAGGCAAATAATGATGATATGTCCTGCCACCATATTGGCGAAAAGACGAATGATCAATGCAAAAGGCTTGATGAATACACTTAGGAACTCTACAGGTACGAGGATTAATTTCACACCAAAAGGCACACCCGGTGGATTGAAAATATGTCCCCAGTAATGTTTGTTGGAGCTGGCCAGTATCACTACAAAAGAGATCAAACCTAATACAGCAGTAAAGGCGATATTACCGGTAACATTGGCTGAGCCGGGTATCAATCCAAATATGTTATTGATAAGAATAAAAAAGAAAACCGTCAATAAGTAAGGAAGGTATTGATCAGCCTTGTGCCCAAGATTCGGTTTAGCTACCTGGTCGCGGACAAAAGTAATAACGGGTTCTATCAAACTCTGTGAACCCCTGGGTGCTGAAGTAACACCCACACCGCTTTTATACCTTTTAGCGATACGCAGCATGATCCATACAAAAACGATCAGCGCCAGCATCATTTGTACTACGTTGCGGGTGAGAGACAGGTCATAGACTTTTACAGCAGTATCCGGTTCGCCCGCATCATTCACCGCTACGATATCACCCACATAAAATTTCTTGGGGTCCAGGCCCATTTCATGGATGGAATGCTCAGTAAGCAGTGCGTAACCTTCATAGGGTTTGTGCCCATGTTCAAACCTGGAAGACATGAACGTGGTAAAACCTCTATCGGGAGAATACAATATTATGGGAAGGGGGATGCTGACAGGTTTATCACCAATATCCATGAAATGAAAATCATGAGCGTTCAATACGTGTCCAAAGATGACTTCCGAAGCATTGAAACCCTTCTTTTTCTCAGCGCCATGCTCTTCTTTTTTTTCACCCTTTTCTCCTGCCGGTTCTTCGTGGTGGGGCTGGGCAAAAACAGCAATGAAAATTAAGCTGAAAACCGCTACCAATAAGCATTTGACACGTACAGCCTGCATACTTTACTGAAATTTGGCGCAAAGATAAGGGGGAGGGGGTAAAAAACCTTGAATTAAAGAATTCAAATTCTACATGCCGGGGTTTTCTTCTTTTAGCTTTTTGATCTTTTCAAGTTCAAGTATATCCAATTGGTCTTTGGTGCGATTCACTGCCCGTTTATTAGCCAGAAGATCGTTGATATGAAGAAAGGGGACTTTTACATCATTAAGGTTTGCAATTCTTGCTTTTGTAAGACATTCTTCAAATGATTGCTCTTCAAGTCCCTTCATGGAGGTCATAATATCAAGTAAAATACCCCCGGCAATATAAAACTGTGTCCAACCAGGAGCAAACTGCATTGTTTCAATTGACGGATAGTCGCCATAACCAAGTTCTTCAAAGGCCTGCCGGAGTTTTTGCCTGTTTGCCAGATCATCTTGCAGCCACAAATCCGAGTCTTTGGTAGCCCTTATATACCCATGCATATTTACTGCAAAACCTCCTACCATTATGTATTGCACGTTATACTTATTCAGAACTCGCCAGAATTCTAAAAGTTTTTCATCCATCACATCCATATACAATTTTTTAGGCGACTAGCTATTTGTCTGAGATTTTAGCAGAAGAAAGCATTTTCCCAATACGCATCATCCGGCAGAATAACTGAAACTTCTCCATATCGCTTTTTGCCAGGTTTTCTTTTAAATTATATAACTCGGCCTCTTCCTGTGAAGAAAAGGTTTTTATAAAATATTCAGGTTCGCTAACCTTTGAAACATCAATATCTTCTTTTTTATAAACAGCCATTTTTAATTGACAGATTTGTGTTTTTCAAACTGCATCTCATGCAATTTAGCATAAAATCCGCCTTTGGACAATAGCTCCGCATGGCTTCCCATCTCCTTTATTTCTCCCCTGTCCAATACAATTATCTTATCCGCTTTGCGGATGGTAGAAAGGCGATGGGCTATGACAATAGCTGTTCTTCCTTTGATCAGGGTATCAATAGCATGTTGAATCAGCGATTCGCTTTCGGTATCTACGGATGAAGTGGCTTCATCCAGTATCAGCACCGAAGGATTATACAATAAAGCCCTTACAAAAGACAACAATTGCCGCTGGCCAAGGGAAAGTGTGATTCCTCTTTCCATCACATTATAATCATACCCTCCCGGCAACCGCATGATGAAGTCATGCATTTCTATCAGTTTCGCGGCTTCTGTCACTTTTTCTTTTGAAATATCAGGATTGCGCAACGTGATATTATCCATTACCGACCCGGAGAAAAGAAATACATCCTGTAACACCACGCCAATATTTTTCCGCAACAGGTCCGTGCTATAGTCTTCAATATTTACATCATCTACTTTTATCGCTCCTTTTTGTATATGATAAAGACGGTTCAGCAAACTGATGATCGTTGTTTTGCCACTTCCTGTATGGCCTACAATGGCAATCGTTTCCCCGGCGTTGATGGTAAAACTTATATCTTTCAATACATAATTTTCATTGGAATATGCGAACCAAACTTTTTCAAAATCAATTTTACCTTTTACTTCAGTTGGTTGGTAAGCCCCTTCAGCGCTTTCGGGAATGAAGTCATCATTATCCAGCACTTTAAAGACTCTTTCGCTGGCAATGATGCCCATTTGTAACACATTGAATTTATCGGCCAATACCCGCAGCGGACGAAATAATAAATTCAAACAAAGAATAAATGATACTACAATACCCTGCTGGCTCAGTTGAAGATGTAATGCTTCTTTGGCCGTCCACCATACTACAAGACCTATTGATAAAGCCAGGACAATTTCTACAATGGGAAAAAAAACAGAATAAGCGAAAATGGCTTTAATATTTGCATTGCGGTGTTGCCGGTTAATTCCTTTGAATTTGGCAAACTCCCTTTCTTCCGCAGAAAAAGCCTGTACTACCGGCATACCGGTCAGGTGTTCCTGCACAAAAGCGTTTAACTGTGCTACTGCATTACGCACTTTAAAAAAAGAGCGGTTGATGGTTTCTTTGAAATAATACGTGGCAATAATAATTACAGGAAAAGGTATCAGTGCGATAAAGGTCAGTTGCCAGTCCACCCAGAACATATAGGCCAGCACACAAACAATGGAAAGCAGGTCGGCAATAATGGGAACAAGCCCATCCGCGAAAATATCATTGATGGATTCAATATCATTGATCGTCCGTGTCGTTAATGTACCAATAGGCGTTTTATCAAACTGCGAAAGATTAAGCCCAAGTATCTTTTTATACACCGCCACCCGGAGGTCTTTTACCACAGTCTGCCCCAGCCAGTTGGTGATAAATGAAAATAAAAAACGTAACGCTGTTTCTATCAATAATAACCCCACCTGGATCAGGGTTATATAAACAACCATATACTCAATAGAATGAACAATGTATTTATCAACCGCCAGTTGTATCAGCAGCGGGCGAACAGGTGTAATGATGGCCAGAACAATAGCCAGTATTACCGACAGGTAGAATTTCTTTTTGTACGGTGAAGCATACCGGAATACCCGTCGTAATAAAGCAAAATCAAAGAAAGTTTTTTTAGCGCCTGGCAAATTTGTGTTGTTGAAGAAATGGCAAAGCTAAGAGTCAAAGCAGGAAAAGAGAAGAAATAATAGTTCTTTTCAATTCAGATAAATTTTGATTCATAAATAAGACAGGATGTACTGCCTGGCTCTTTTCCTCTTTCTCTCATTTTATCTCTTAGCTCAAAAGGCTTTGCTTTCTCCATCCTCGTTGATCGCTTTATTGTAAGCTTTGATAAAAATGGCCCCAAGATTTTTATAAGGGGGAATATAATCTTCAAACCCGTCCACATTGGCTGCGGACTTAAATCCGGCCCAGAAGGGAAGCCAGTCAATATCGCTGCCGTTTCTCAGTTTTTCTGTAAGCAGGGAAAAGAATGGTTTATTAATAGCTGTTTTGCCAATCTGCTTGGAGGCAATAATATGAGCATCGGGTGATTTTTTTAAAATAGCATCTATCAGGTGAAACCCACCGCATGATCCCATAAATACGATACGGGAGGATGGCGCCATATACTCAATAGTGGTGTTGGCAAAATAACTATGACCGCGATGCACGGTAATAGAAGGGTCCAGTTTCTTTTCCTGCAGGTAAGCTACCAACGCTTTCTGTGCTTTATCATCATCTCCCGTTTCTTCCGGCAGCGGCCTGTTGGCATAGATCGTAACCGGTTTTCCATTGGTAGATTTTATACTTATCCATTGCGGGTTGCTGCGGTCTATCTTCCAGTTAGCGCCGCTGAACATATTTTGAAAACCCGGGAAAATGATCTGCCCGTCTTTATCACCATAAAAGAATACCTGCATCACTACATCCCCGTACCCGTTGGTCAGGGAAGAAAAAGGAATGGTATAAACAGGTGGTATACCCAGCTCTTTGGCCAGGTCAATATTATTGGCCGAGTCTGCTGATAAAAAAAGTTTGCTGAGGATATTATATATCACAATTCCCCTGGTATTATTCTCTGAAACATTTCTTTCATAGTTAGCCTGAACGTTCTTTAGCATTTCAGCGGCTCTTGGCTTCAATGTTTCAACTATGCTTGCATACGAGTCTGCTACATCCACACCATCTTCCAGGCCCTCCGCTTTTTCCAGCTTGCCTACAAATGCCCGCATCAGGTCGTCCGCATCGGAATGATTGGTGAAAGAGGTAAGAAAATTACCAAGTGTATTATAAGCAGCTGCCTGGCTGATAAATTTCCTGTAATGATCAAAATGAAGACTCATCAATAAAGAATCACCCCGCCCGTTCACCTTTTTCATCATCAGCGGGTACACGCCCCTTGTATAACTTGATGTATATATAAGACCATCTGTCAGCACCGCCAGGTAATACAACTCTTCGGCGCTCAGCGGCTGAATACATTTAAATCTTACGTCATCGTTTTCATTATGAAGGCCATTAATAGTATTTACAAAATTATCCTTCGCCTTTTTCTCCAGTTTTGCTGTCAGGTCTTTATAGGCATAAGCTGTATCCTTATTCAGCATCCTTTCTACATAATCCATTTGCGTTTTTACCATCAGCTTATAATATTGTACCGAATCGCTTTCTACCGAATCAATTTGCTCAATAGTGATCTTGCCCTTTACTATATTATCTAAAAAAGGGAAATACTGCTGCCCGCTTTTACTCCTGGCCATCCGGGCTACCGTACTTATAAAAAAATCATCTTTAATATTGCGGATAATGGCGCCAAGCCTGTTACCTGCCTGCGCATAATCATACAATTGTTTGGGGTACTTTTTAGCCAGTGTCCGCACAAGGCTGTCAGCAAACGGAACATCAGGATTATCTTTTAGTGTAAGAAAAGTTTGTTCCGGGTGAAGGATACAATACTTCAGCACAACAACATGCTGGCCCGGCCAGAACCCTTCATTTTTCTCAAAAGTGATCCTGTCCGCTTTAGCAACTGACAGTGCCACTTCATAAGACAGCGCTTTAATAACAGGTTCTATTGTTTTACCTTCTTTATCTTGCTCCATGCAATCTTCGTAGGCAGAGATAATGTCCGGCAGCAGTACCGGGTTTATTTTTTTCGCCTGAACGTTGGCAGCAAAGAATTTCAACAGCTTCTCAATACCTCTCAGGTAGCGTATTTTATTTTGCGGGTTCAGCAAACTATCTTTTTCAATTTGACACTGCAGCCAGTCAACTTTACTTACCAACGATTGCGTCACCAGGAAATTGACCTCGTCGTTATGAGTGGGAGTGTAAAGGTTATCCCTTTTCCCATCTGAATGAAGAATATTTTTTTGCTCTGTATTAATATAATCATGAAAAAGCTCCCGGTTCTTGGGGGGCTTACAGCTATTTTGGTTTTGGGTAGTATCTGCTGATAAAGAAGAAATAAATAGAGCCTGCCCTTCGGCCAATTGGCTTAGCATAAGAAAGAAAACACTGAAAACAAAGTATCTGTTTACTGAAATCATAAGGAATCGAAGTGCAAATTTAATGTCCATACCTGATAAATACGATAAAATAGTGATGAACAGCCGGATAGACGGTTATTGCCAGTATGGGTTGTATGCTCTTACTATAATGGATAAAATTAGGTTATCATTAACCCATTAGTAAGACAATAAGGACAATGCGAATGTAAAAAACTTGATGATTTGATAACCCGTCTCAGTTCTCTTCGCCCATCGCCATTTTATAGGCTTTGATAAAAATGGCTCCCAGGTTTTTATAAGGTGGGATATAATCCTCGAACCCGTCCACTTTAGCGTTGTTTTTAAACTCCTGCCAGAATGGTATCCAGTCAATATCGCCGCCGTTGCGCAGTTTTTCGGTTAATAGCAGCAGGAATGGCCTGTTGATATCCCTTTTGCCTATTTGTTTGGAAGCGATGATATGGGCGTCAGATGATTTTTGCAAAATAGCATCTATCAGGTGAAACCCGCCACAAGAACCCATGAACACTATGCGTGAAGCGGGGGACATATAACTGATCGTTGTTTCAGCATGATAACTATGACCACGGTTAATCGTTACAGTGGGAACAATACTGCTGTCTTCAAAATACTGCCCTAATGCTTTCTGCGCTTTATCATCTTCGCCGGTCTCTTCATCAAAGGGCACATTGGCGTAGATGGAAACCTGTTTCCCTTTAGCGGATCTTACTTCCACCCATTGCGGGTTGGTTTTATCAATTTTCCAATTGGCGTTATTAAACATACCCTGGAAAAGATTGTAATCCAGCATACCATCTTTATCGCCATAGAAGAACATTTGTATCACCACTTCGCCTTTATCATCAACTAATGAAGAATACGGAACAGTATAAACAGGCGGGATGCCTAATTCTTTGGTGAGGTCAATATTATTGGCAGAGTCAGCAGAGAGAAACAGTTTATTAAGTATGTTATAGATATTCTTTCCCCTTTCGTTATGCTGACCCAGGTTTCGCTGGTAGTTTTCTTTTACCAACTTCAATACTACTGCTGCCAGTTTTTTATTGGTTTCAAAAATGCTGGCATAAGAATCGGCTACATCCACCCCGTCTTCCAGCCCATCTGTTTTTTCCAGGTTGCCGGTAAAAGCCTTCATCAGTGCGTTGGCATCATCCTCACCGGGAAAAGTGGAAAGAAAACTACTCAGCGTATTATAAGCTGCTGCCTGGCTGATGAACTTTCGGTAATGATCAAAACGAACACTCAATAAAAGCGAGTCGCCGCGATTGTTCATCTTTTTCATCATCAGCGGGTACACACCTTTGGTATAGCTGGAAGTATAAATAAGGCCATCCGTCAATACAGCGAGATAGTACAGTTCCTGCGCACTCAGCGATTGAATACAATTAAACCTCACGGCATCCGTTTCTTCGTGCAGGCCATTGATCGTATTGACAAAATCATCTTTAGCTTTTTTCTCCAGCCGGGCTGTAAGGTCTTTATACGCAAAAGCGGTATCCTTATTCAGCATCCTTTCTACATAATCCATTTGCGTTTTTACCAGCAGCTTATAATATTGTACAGAATCGCTTTCCGTAGAGTCTATTTGCTCAATGGTCATTTTACCATTGACGATATTATCCAAAAAAGGAAAATACTGCTGGCCGCTTTTGCTTTTTGCCATGCGGGCTACCGTGCCGATGAATTTATCATCTTTGATATTCCGGATAATAACGCCTAGTTTATTATTGGCCTGGGCATAATCATACAATTGCTGCGGGTATTTCCTGGCCACCGTTCTTACCAGGCTATCAGCAAAGGGAACATCAGGGTTATCTTTAAGTGTAAAGAAAATTTGTGCAGGATAAAGCTGGCAATATTTGAGTACCACCAGGTCCTGCGCTAATTGATAGCCCGCATTTTTCTCAAAAGTGGTCCGGTCCGCTTTTGCAACAGAGAGAGCGGCTTCATAAGACAAACTATTGATCACTGATCCTATAGATCTTCCTTCCTTATCATACTGCATACATTTTTCATAAGCGCTAATAATCTCCGGCAACAGGGTACGGCTTACTTTCTTTGATTGTATGTTGGCGGTAAAAAACTTTAATACATTTTCAATGCCGCGCAGGTACCGCACTTTTGCCTGGGCATCCAATATTGTATCCTTTTCGATCTCACACTGCAGCCCGTCCACTTTACTGATCAGCGACTGCGTCACCAGGAAGTTTATTTCATCATTGGCGGAAGCCGTGAACTTATTATCATTTTTACCACCTGATAGCAAAAGCTTTTTTTGAGCTGCATCAATATAATCGTGGAATATCTCCCGGTTCCTCGGCGGTTTGCAATTATTAATATCCTTAACCGTGTCAAGGGCTGAAACAAATGAAGTTTGTCCCATCATCACCAGGCCAGGTGCAAGAAAAAAAACAGTCAGAATAAGGAGGCGGGTTACTGGTATCATAAGAATTGTACAGCAAATTTAATGCGTAAGATCGTTATTATCCTTTTATCATTGATACAGACTGGTTTACAGGCGGTAATGCCGGTTAACTGCTGCAAAACGATCCTGTTTCCTCCATTGTATTAAGTTTATATTAAGTCTGTATGAACTATGGGAGTTAATTTCCCCAGCCCGTATTTTCCCGTTAGGTTTGCGAAAATTTTCAATTGATGGATACCAATGCCCGGAAAGTGCTGATAGCGGACGACGAACCAGATATATTGGAAATACTGAAGTACAATCTTTCCAAAGAAGGCTACGAAGTAATTACGGCAAAAGATGGTGATGAAGCGCTGGAAAAGGCCCGGCGTACCCAGCCCGACCTCATTATACTGGATGTAATGATGCCGAAAAAAACCGGCGTGGAAGTGTGCCAGTTGTTAAGGGCGCAACAGGCATTTAAAGAAACGCTGATCGTTTTCCTGACTGCCGTCAATGATGAAGGCACCCTGGTGAAAGGGCTGGAGACAGGAGCGGATGATTATATCAGCAAACCCATCAGCCCGAAAGTTTTTTTGAGCCGGGTGAATGCATTGTTCCGCAGGCTGAATAAACAGGAAACAAAAAAACTGGAACTGAACGGGCTGACCATTGACCCGGAAAGATTCATGATACAGGTGGACGGGAAAGATGTGGTGCTGGCAAAAAAAGAATTTGAACTCCTGCACCTTCTGGCATTAAAACCCGGCCGTGTTTTTCTCCGCAATGAAATACTGAACCAGGTGTGGGGCAATGAAGTAATAGTTGGCGACAGGACCATTGACGTACACATCCGCAAGATCCGCCAGAAGCTGGGGATTGATTGTATTACCACCGTAAAAGGAGTCGGTTATAAATTTGAATTATAAAGGAACAAGGCGCCTTGACCCTTGTGCCTTGTACCTTGTGCCTTATCTCTTATCCTTTCTCTCTTGTACCTTCGCTTATGTTTTCCATCAAAAATATCTCTCCCCGCCAGCTTTCCTTTCTTACTGCGCTGGGGTTGGCTGTGCCTGTCGGCCTGCTGGTATTCATTATTGAAAAAAGATGGCAACCGGTGGCCTTTTCATTTATTCTTATACTACTTGGCGGTTATTTGCTGATAAGCTTTGTACTCGAAAAATTCATTTACCGTAAGATCAAGCTTATCTATAAATTCATTTACCAGACAAAAGCTACCAAAAGAGAAGAGACCTATTACAAGTACATTTTACCCAGGAAAAGTATAGATGAAGTAAGAGAAGATGTGGAAGCATGGGCGGAAGAAAACAAACAGGAGATAGAACTGTTGCGGCAGAATGAACAGTTTCGCAAAGAATTTTTACAAAATCTTTCGCATGAATTTAAAACACCGGTATTCGCCATACAGGGATATGTTGATACATTATTACAGGGTGCATTGGAAAACCCGGAGGTGAATAAACGTTTTTTAGAAAAGACCGCTACCAATGTAGAGCGGCTCACCAACCTGCTGAATGATCTTGACGAAATTTCAAAATTAGAAAGGGGTGAATTGGTTCTCTTCAAACAGAACTTCGTTATACAGGACCTGGTAAAAGATGTGTTTGAAAGCATCTCCATTATGACGGAACAAAAAAATATCCGCTGCACTATTAAGAAAGGCTGTGAATCTCCTTTAACCGTTTTTGCCGATAAAGAAAAAATAAGACAGGTATTGCTAAATCTTGTTGAGAACTCCATAAAATACGGAAAAGTAAATGGCAGCATTACCGCGAGTATGTATATCACTGATGGCAGGCATGTATTGGTTGAACTAAGTGATGATGGCATCGGCATCCCTGAAAAATATTTACCCCGCATATTTGAACGCTTTTACCGCACGGATGAAGGCCGCAGCATTGATATTACCGGCAGCGGCCTCGGATTGGCTATCTGCAAACATATCATTGAAGCGCATGGACAAACTATACATGTACGAAGCCGTGAAGATATTGGCACTACTATCGGCTTTACGCTGGATAGAAAGAAGGATCAATAACTCGGCCCGATTTAGTAACTGCACTATTAAGAAGAAAGAGGGATATATATCTAAGACTTTAACGACAGTTTTTATTCTGACCGGGTGTATTGCCGAAACTCAGTGTGATATCCTGGAATCTTGCATAAACATATCTAACAAACTGACAATCAAATCAACAATTTTTACCGACGTGAAAAATAATATGTTCGTACTTTCGACAATACACACGTTAGCGGCAATAAGTTAAAAAACCACGTCATCAATAAAGGTTTATCAATCTACGATGTGCAATGTCTATAGATCAGTTGGCTCTCTGAGGACAATTAAGTCTCATTTACAACGAAATAATGTCACTGGATTAACTTCGTTAAATGAGTTGATTGCTTTTCAAAAAAACTATTCAACCTCTCGACAGCAGATCATTTCAAAACACGAACTTTCAATAACACAAGAAAAAAATGATTTAAACTCTGAAATTTCCCAATTAGACCAACTCATCAAGGTAAAGAAGACAGCTCTTGAAGAAGACCTTCGAAAAGAGATTGAACAACTAAAACAACAATTACATTGCCTTTCTACTTCTTCCAAAAATATTATTCGAGGTTTAATTAATTACTTCAAAAAACATTCATTAAAAAGAAAAATACGAAATTCTGAACTCAATTTTGACTCAAAAATATCCTTTGAACTTGGTCACTCAATTAATACATTGACTAAAAAAAATAATCGTTATCACTTTATTACCTCTCATTTTAATGATGCAGTACAAGAAAGTTCCCGGGCTTCTCTATGGGAACTCGAAAGAAAAAAGAAAGTAATCGACGAAATAAATAGCTCTATTTATGGAGCAATAGGTGAACAAAAAGTAGTAAAAGAGTTAGAGAACTTATCAAATGATTATTTCCTCATAAATGACTTTTGCCTTTCATTTTCTTCCCCTATTTATAATCGCCAAGAAAATGACCATATAAGATCTATTCAAATTGACCACCTTTTAGTTTCACCACTTGGTGTTTTTCTTATTGAAACAAAAAATTGGAGTAATCAATCATTGAATAATTTAAGCCTACGGTCTCCAGTTCAGCAAATAAAAAGAACAAATTTTGCTCTATATAAAATGTTAAGCGGAGAAATACCTGGCCTTTTAAATCTTAATCAACATCATTGGGGTGAAAGAAAAATTCCAATAAAAAATCTTATAGTTTTGACAAATCATAAACCGAACGAAGAGTTTCAATATGTAAAAATTGTAACCCTAAGCGAGCTCCTTAGTTATATCAAGTATTTTAAACCCAGCTTTTCCAGTACGGAAACACAAGTAATTGCGAAATATTTACTTAATCTTACAAATAATCATTTTGCTTAGCCGATCATAGGCTGCATTAGCTCTTACTGCCGCTAACAGTGCATTGGCAATATGTCGGGGCGACGAATATATCCTCATCTTTTTGTTCGCTATCAGCAAGCAGTCCGGGCTTGACGTTTTTCAAATACCGCCACATCGCCAAGCCGTGTCCGTTGAGCGCAAGCTATGAGCCTCTAACGTCCTGGAATAGGTTAAAACGAAATCGTGCAAATCTAAACCAGGCCACTCATGACAATTGACAAAGTATTAAATCACACCATCTGATTTGTTTTACACTTTACCTGATTTTTACCTGGTATCTACTCAATAATAAATTTGTAACCCCGACCATGTACGTTAATAAATTTAAAGGAATTATCATCGCTTAATTTCTTACGTAATTTAGACACCAATACATCAACATTCCTACTGATCACAACTATACCTTCATCTTCCCAGATTTCTTTCATTAGCTTTTCCCTTTCCACGATTTGATTTATATTTTCTGCAAATATTTTTAGTGCCTTTGTTTCTTTTTCCGAAAGCGTAATACTTTTATTCTCACTTTTAAGAACATTATTAGCTGTATAAAATTGAAAGTTTCCTAATTGTATATAATCATTATTATCGGAGATTGATGCTGCCTCTTCTTTTATCCGAAATTTATTTTTTACATAAAAACCCACCAAACTCAAAGGAATGATCAACAGCAACAACCAAAAGAAATTAAACTTATTTTTCTTCAAAAGTTCAATTTCAATAACATAACAACCAACGTCCAGGGTACGACCCCTGCAAGGTGTTAAATCGCCTGTTTGTCTATTTATTTCGAATGCAAAAACAGTTTCATTTTGTTTACAATTCCTCAAATTCACTATATAATCGTTTGCCAGGGTGTTTTTTTGAAATGTTCGTTGAACTAAATTGATGAGTGTATCTGAAATAAAGCCAAAGTCATTTTGAAAGGAGATCTGGTAGGTGTTTTCATTTAATTTCTTAACCGGCATCACCCGGGATGAAGAATCTTTAGCTGTAAGCAAAAGTTGATGTCCTAAATCACGTAATACAACTTCTACATGCTTGCCGGAGATTTCATTCCTTTTATTGATAAATGGAACAGCAGAAATCAAAATAGCAATTATCATGATGGAAGATCCGAATAGAATAAATGGCTTCATGTATGCAAAAATAACCTATTAAAGCCCGGTTTTCGGTGGTTTTACAAACGTTTTACGTATCCTTTACAACTCTTTACTATTAAAAAGCTCCGGGATAGTTGACGCCCAATACCTTTACTTTATTGTTTAACCAAATAAAGTATAGTCATGAAAATCTTTAGCCTTGCTTTTTTGCTCCTTTTTCTATATCCCTTTGTATCTCCAATCACGGATAGTCAGCAAAAACTAAATAAAAATAAGCCGGGGGTTACAAACATCGTTTTTAAATCTACAGATGGCGGACAGACATGGCAGGACATCAGCAAAGGGCTACCAGAAAATTTGCGGAAAGATAGTATCCGGGGAAATAGCTTCTTTGCAAATGATAAAGGGCTGTTTTTAAGGGTTGAAAACGGACTCTATCACAGTACACCAAATGCCACAGCTCCTTTTTGGACCAAAGAGGTTTTCCCTGGCGAACATTGCAGCAATACCCCCGGTAAGTCCGGGATATTTGCCAACAATTACTGGGGTGTAAATTTGAAAACAACAAACAGAACGAGTGTATGGTCGCCGATATTCGAAAATATTCAGGCGTCACGAATACGCAGCGTTTTTGAGACTGCCGGAGGTACAATTTTCATCCTCACCGCCAAAGGTCTTTTTAAAACTGATAACAATGGAAAAACCTGGAAAACTGTTCATACCGAAGGCATGGATGGGAATTTGGCAGAGTCGGATGGCATACTGGTGGCGGTCAGTATGAGAAGGATAATAAGATCGACCGATAATGGCGAAAACTGGACGTCGGTGATCAGTGAGGACGGTGTGGTTTTCGATGTAAAACCGATCAAAGGTGGATTCGCTGCTATCACTGCTGGTTCAGAGTCGGGTACCAGGAGTTTAAGGACATCCTACGACGCCGGTAAAACCTGGCAGCCCATTGATGCCGGCGTTCACGACAAAGTTGTTAGTGATTCAATATGGCGGACCTGGGATGATCGCCCTTTTCTGCAACGCTTCATAACTTCAATTACCCAGGTTGGTGAAAACTTCTTTTGTGCTCATCCTGACGGCATTTTCAAATCATCCGACAAAGGAAAAACATGGAAATTATTACTTTCTTCTATAGATGGTAAGGTCTTCAATTTATTTGTTTCAGGCAACGTGATCTATGCTATACCCAGCAAGGGTGGATGTTGAAAACTCAGGTTAACATTCATGCATTGTTTAAAATTACCGCAGGTGGCGGATATGATTAGTTGTGCGAAAGCTGAAAAAAATAAAAAATATGAAAAAAAGTATAATGATATTGATGTTGGTTACAACAGCATTTTTTTGCTCCGGGCAAAGCAGTACAGATTCCGTTTATACGGGAACTGTGGATTCGGTAAAAGCTAAAGTTGTTATC